>NZ_JBDJKU010000083.1:0-15183 GCF_039673015.1 Stenotrophomonas sp. TWI1409 | reverse complement strand
GGTGTAAGCGCCATGGATGGCGCGCCCAAGCCTCCAGGGACGGATTCACGGCGTCCCCCGCAACCGGACCCACCCTGCCATCCCACGGAATGCCGCTGTTGCTTCAGCTGTTGCTGTT
This sequence comes from Stenotrophomonas sp. TWI1409, assembly GCF_039673015.1. Taxonomy (NCBI): domain Bacteria; kingdom Pseudomonadati; phylum Pseudomonadota; class Gammaproteobacteria; order Lysobacterales; family Lysobacteraceae; genus Stenotrophomonas; species Stenotrophomonas sp. TWI1409. The sequence continues at coordinate 15,065 of NZ_JBDJKU010000083.1, read as the reverse complement.
GCCCTGGCTTCGGCAGGTGCAGGGCGCAGCCCTGCCGAACCCCTTACACTCCAGAAGGATTTCCCTGCTGGAGAGAGCAATGAAACGAGTGGTACTGGGCGTGCTGGCCCTGTCGGTGTCGAGCGCACTGATGGCGGCCACCCCGAAATTCGATGGCGCGCGGATCTCCGCCGACGTCAAGGAACTGGCCTCCGACGCCTACGAAGGCCGCTCCCCGGCCACCGCCGGCGAAGAGAAGACCATCGCCTTCCTCAGCAAGCAGTTCGCCGACGCCGGCCTGCAGCCGGGCGGCGACCTCAAGGACGGCAAGCGCCTGTGGACCCAGGCGGTGCCGCTGCGCAAGGGCGACATCGTCGGCGCACCGCAGCTGGCGCTGCACCAGGGCGGCAAGACCGTTGCGCTGGAACAGGGCAAGCAGATCGCCGTGCGCGCGGCCATGAACGGCGCCAGCAACGTCGACATCAGCAAGGCCCCGCTGGTGTTCCTCGGCTACGGCGTGAAGGCCCCGGAGCGCAACTGGGATGACTTCAAGGGCGTGGACCTGAAGGGCAAGATCGCCGTCGTGCTGATCAATGACCCGGACTTCGAGACCGGCCAGGGTGATTTCGACGGCAAGGGCATGACCTACTACGGCCGTTGGACCTACAAGTACGAAGAAGGCGCCCGCCAGGGCGCGCTGGGCGTGCTGATCGTGCACGAGACCGCACCGGCGTCGTACGGCTGGGCCACCGTGGCCGGTTCCAACACCAACACCATGTTCGATGTGGTGCGCGACAACCCGGCCGACAGCCACCCGCTGCTGGAAGGCTGGATCCAGCGCGACCTGGCCGTGGAGCTGTTCCGCTCGGCCGGGCAGGACTTCGAGGCGCTGAAGAAGAAGGCGCAGCAGCGCGACTTCACCCCGGTGCCGCTGACCGGCGCCAGCCTGGACGCGAAGTACGCGGTGAAGACCGAGGTGATCACCTCGCACAACGTGGCCGCACGCCTGGAAGGCAGCAGCCACCCGGACGAGACCCTCGTCTACAGCGCGCACTGGGATCACATCGGCGTGGGCGAGCCCGACGCACGTGGCGACCGGATCTTCAATGGCGCTCTGGACAACGCCAGTGGCACCGCATCGCTGATCGAACTGGCCCGTGGCTTCGCCAAGGCCAAGCGCCCGCAGCGTTCGCTGCTGTTCCTGGCGGTCACCGCCGAGGAAAAGGGCCTGCTGGGTTCGGAGTACTACGCCACCCATCCGCTGTATCCACTGGAAAAGACCGTGGCGGTGATCAACATGGATGGCATGGCGCCGTTCGGGCCGTCGCGTGATTTCGGCATCTACGGTGCCGCGCGCTTCGAGCTGCTGGACCAGCTGAAGGACGTGGCCAAGGGCTGGGATATCCGCTACACGCCGGACCCGAAGCCGGAAGCGGGCCTGTTCTTCCGCTCCGATCACTTCCCGTTCGCCAAGCGTGGCGTGCCGGCGCTGTCCTGGTCGGCCGGCCAGGACTGGGTGGACGGTGGCGTGGCCGCAGGCAAGAAGGCCTCTGAGGACTACACCGCCAAGCGCTACCACCAGCAGGGCGACGAGTGGCAGCCGGACTGGGTGTTCGCCGGTGCCGCCCGCGACCTGGAAGTGCTGTACACGCTGGGCAACCAGCTGGCCAACTCGCGCAGCTGGCCGAACTGGAGCAAGGACGAATCGTTCCGCGCCGTGCGTGACGCCAGCGCCGACCAGCGCAAATAAGGCAACGCGCCGGGCTTGCCCGGCGCCTCCCGGGTAGTGCCGGCCGTGGGCCGCCAACCCTGTGTTGCTTGCGTAGATAATGGTGGGCCGGCCAGCGGCCGGCTCTACCAGAATGGCTTCCATCCCCGCTTTCCGGCCCTTCGTCGCAACCCGCTTGTTTGCCCGGCGGGCCGCCCTATGCTCGGCTCACCCCCTTCCTCCAAGGCGCCGCCGTGTTCGCCAGCCTCTCTCTCCTGCTTCGTCACCTGCTGGCCTGGGCTGCGGCGCTGTTTGTCGCCGGCATGGTCTGGAGCGGCATCTTCAGCGGCATGAACGATGGCCCTGGCTGGATCTTCGGCCTGCTGGCGATGTTCCTGATGATTTCCGCGCTGGGCAGCGCGATTACCCATGTACGCCGCGTCTGGCTGGTCGCCGGCCGGCTGGATTCGACCACGCTCTCCGGCCGCCAGCGCCGCCAGGTGGAACTGCCGATGGATGCCGGCCAGGCATTCTCGGTGGTGGAAGCGGCCATCGCTGAACTGCCGCGCGTTGAAGACGTGGAAAGTTCGGCCGGCAGCCTGCAGGTGCGGGCCTACGTGCGCCGCGTGGATGCCTGGAACGGCCGCCAGCCATCGCGCTGGAACCTGCCGGCACGGCTGGCGATCAAGCGCAACAGCGTGCTGGCGACGGTCACGCCGGGGCAGGGCACCAGTACCGTCACCCTGTTGTTTGAGCCGGATGCCGGCTGGTGGGCCGACCTGCTGGCACTGGATGAGGGCAGCAACTTCGAGAACGCCGAAGCGGTCACCCGCGCGATCAGCCGCCGTGTTGCCGACCAGCGTCGCGACGAGCAGGCCGCGGCTGAGCAGACCCAGGTGGAAAAGGAGCTGTCGGTGGCCCGGTTGAACCTGCTGCATGCGCAGGTGGAACCGCACTTCCTCTACAACACGCTGGCCAACGCGCAGGTGCTGACCCGCACCGACCCGGCACGTGCCGACCAGATGCTGGGCCACCTGATCCAGTACCTGCGCAGCTCGTTGCCACAGGTGGACGAATCGCTGTCCACGCTGGGCGTGGAGCTGGAGCGCACCCGTGCCTACCTGGAGATCCTGCGTATCCGCATGGGCGCACGGCTGGGGGTGGAAGTGCAGGTACCGAACGAACTGCACGGCGTGCAGCTGCCGGCGATGGCGCTGCAGACGCTGGTGGAGAACGCGATCAAGCATGGCCTGGAACCGAAGCCCGGCGGTGGCACGATCTGGATCCTGGCGCGTGGCTTCGATGACCATGTAACGGTGACGGTGGCCGACGATGGCCTCGGCTTCGGCCAGGGCACCAGCGGTACCGGCATCGGCCTGAAGAACCTGCGCGAGCGCCTGCGCCTGACCTGCGGCGAACAGGCCGGCGTGGCGATCGTCGCCAACTTCCCCAGCGGCGTGGCCGCGACCATGACCCTGCCGCAGTCGAGCAAGGAGCGCAGCCATGCCGCTTGAGGCGCTCATTGCCGAAGACGAGGAACTGCTGCGGCAGTCGCTGGTCGAGCAGCTGGGCCGGTTGTGGCCGGACCTGAAGCTGGTGGCCGAGTGCGAGGATGGCGCCAGTGCGCTGGAACAGCTGGCCGAGAAACAGCCGGACATCGCCTTCCTCGATATCCGCATGCCCGGCATCAGTGGCATTGAAGTGGCCCGTTCGCTGTCCGAACTGAGCCCGCGCACCCAGGTGGTGTTCGTTACCGCCTACGACCAGTACGCCATCGACGCGTTCGAGCAGGGTGCGATGGACTACCTGCTGAAGCCGGTCAGCGATGAGCGCCTGCTGGCCACGCGCGAACGCATCCTGTCGCGGCTGCCATCAACGCGCCAGGACGATGCCGTACTCGAACGCCTGCTTCAGCGCCTGGGGCCGTCGCAGAGGGCGGCAGAGCGCCCGCCCTTGGCCTGGATCACCGCCAGCAACGGCCGCGAGACGCAGCTGATCATGCTGGAAGACGTGGCCTATTTCCGTGCTGACAACAAGTACACCACCGTGATGACCGCGGCCGGTGAGAGCCTGCTGCGCACACCGTTGCGCGAGCTGCTGGAAGTGCTCGATCCGCAGCACTTCCGCCAGATCCATCGCTCGACCATCGTCAACATGAAGGCGGTGGCAGCGGTCAGCCGCGACGATACCGGGCGCGGGGTGCTGCGCCTGCGTGGGCGTACGGAGACGCTGGTGGTCAGCCAACCCTTCATGAGCCTGTTCCGCGGCATGTAGCCGCACCCTGGAGGCACCATGCGCCTGTTCCTGTTTGCCTGCGTTACTGCGCTGTCGTTGGCCGGCTGCGAGAAGTCCAGCGAAACCTCGATCACCCGTACCAATGCCAACGGCGTGGACACGCTGTACAGCAAACGCACCGTGGTCGATGGCGAGGCGCGGTTCCAGTGCATCGCCAGCAGCAGTGGCCACTGCCACTACGTGGTGCTGGACCCTGCATGCAGCAGCGGGGCCGCGTGTGCCACGCCGCCGTTGCGTCGGTTCGCGGTGGCGGTGGGAAAGACCGAGACGATGCGTGACCTGCCCAGGGGCTTCCACCAATGCGTCAGCCAGGACCCGATAGAACAATGCCACCGTGAGTGATCACGGTGGCATTGTGGGCCCCCCCGCTTCCCTGAAGGATCAGTAGGCAGGTTGCAGTGTCAGGTCGTGGTGGTGCTCGTTCTCACCCACATGGTTCAGGCGGCCGACCAGTTCTGAGTGCTGCTTCATGCGCCCGATCTCGGTCATGATGCGGATGTCCTCATGGCGCAGCTCGCGCTTGGCAGTGACGGCCTGCTTGTAGTCCAGCACTTCCGGGTAGTGCTCGGCCAGGTCCAGTGCCTCGGCCACGTTCTCGACGCTGTCGGCCTTGGAGCTGATGCGGGCGCGGCTGTTGAAGGCCTTCATCCAACGCTCGAAACCGGCGGTGCGGTCGAACATGTTGGCCATGAACCAGATCACGAACAGGATCGAGATCCATGAGCCGAACACCACGACCACGCGGGTGAAGGTGATGTGGTAATCGTCGCGCCACAGGTAGTTGGTGATCAGCCCGAGGATCAGCAGCGAGGCCGCCTGCCAGCCGACGATCGAGGCGATCAGCCATTGGCACTTGGCCTGAGCCAGCACAGCCACTTCATCGCGGATCTGCTGCTCGCTGAGGCTGCGCCAGTGCGCGACCTGTTTTTCGAACGGGCTGCTGTAGAGCTCGTTGTCGCGAAGCAGTAGTCCCAAACCCTTGAACAAAGCAATCATGGCTGGCTCCTTGTGGAACGTGCGTCGATCAGCGTTGGACGGTGTGGCCGGTTCAGTTCTAGCACTTCCAGCGAGCCGTGCAATGGGCGCAATGCCTAGCGGCGTAAGGGTTTTGTCTGAATGGGTGAATGTTGCTGCATCGCAACATCATGGTCGCAGCCTGCGACAGGATGTCGCAGGGTGAAACGTGCTGCGGCTGCACATGAAACCGTGGCTGAGCGCGGAGGCTCGCCGTCGGCGTCGTGATCGCCCAGAATCGGGGCCGACCGCGCAACCTGCGGCCGCTCTTCCGCCTTTCCTGGACCTGTGATGCCGGCTCTGCTGCAGCGACTTTCCCGCCCCGTGACCGCGCCTATCCGGCGCTGGGTACTGGAGGCCTTCCCGCGTGGCCAGAGCGGCATCGATTACGACCACCCGCTGGGAGACCCGGGCTGGTTCGGCCCCGACAGCGTCACCTGGCGCCTGCATGCGGAATTCCCCTCGATGCTGGCCGGTGGCCTGTGTGCGCTGATGCTGCAGACCCTGCACCCGCGCGCGCTGGCCGGCGTCTACGACCACTCCAATTTCCGCCAGGACCTGGTGGGACGCCTGCGCCGCACCACCGCCTTCGTTGCCGGCACCAGCTATGCGCCCCGCGGCGAGGTGGAGGCGCTTGTGGCCAAGGTACGCCGCATCCATGCGCAGATCCGCGGCCAGACCGCGCAGGGGGAGCCCTATGCGGCGGACGATCCGCAGCTGCTGACCTGGGTGCACGTGACCGAAGCCTTCGGTTTCCTGCAGGGCTTCCGTCGTTACGGGCGCGAGGTGCCGGCGCACATCGCCGATCGCTATTACGACGAGTACCGCCGCGTGGCCGAAGCGCTGGGTGCGGTGGATGTGCCGCGCAGCGAAGCGGAAGTGGCGGCGTACTTCTGCGCGCGGCAGCCGGAACTGCGCGTCGACGAACGCTCGCGCGAAGTGCTGGAGGTGTTGTCCGGCGTGCGCCTGCCGGTACCGGTGCCGGGTCTGTCGCGCGAAGTGTTCCTCGGCGCCGGTGCGGCGCTGCTGCCGGATTGGGCCGAGGGCATGCTGGAACGCAATGCGCGCCAGCGCGCACAGGCTGCAGCGTCGGCGAAGCTGATGCAGGGCATGGCGCCGCTGTTCCGCCGCGCGCTGCCCGATGGCCTCGCCAGCCGCGCCTGCACGCGCGTGGGCGTGCCGGTGGATGTACTGCGCGAGTGGCCCACCGTTCCCCGGTAGGTGCCAACCTTGGTTGGCACGCGTTTCGCGCGGTGTCGCAGAAGCGCCAACCAAGGTTGGCCTCTACCAGAGCGGATTCCGCAGTAGATCCACGCCATGCGTGGATGGGCGTTACCCGGCCGACTTCAACCCACGCAACAGCATCTCCAGCGCCGCCGTCGCCTGCTGCAGGCGCGCGTCGCCATCCTCGCCCTCGGCGATCCAGAACGCGGCCTCGGCCAGGCTGCCGTAGATCAGCGACGCCATCGCCTGCGCATCCACCGGCGCCACCGCACCCTCGGCAATCAGCTGCTCGATCAGGCGCTGCATCGAGTTCACGCAGTGCCGCTGCGATTCCGGTGAGGCGCCACCGAGTACCGCGCGCGCATCGCGCAGCACGATGCGCTGGATCTCCGGCTCCAGTGCCATCTCCAGATAGGCGCGGCAACGCTGCACGAAGCCGTCCCAGGCATCATCCGCGCCATCGCTGATCGCCTGCAGGCGCAGGTCGGTCTCGGCATCGAGCTGGGCGACGACAGCCGCCAGCAGACCCTTCTTGTCGCCGAAGTGGTGGTACAGCGCGCCGCGGGTCAGCCCGGCCTGGGCGGTCAGGTCGTCCATCGAGGTGGCGGCATAGCCATGCGCGCTGAACACCCGGCGGGCGGTGGTCAGCAGGGTGGCGCGGGTTTCTTCCATCTCGGCGCGGGTGCGACGAACCATCCGGAGCTCCTTACATACACAGTGCATGATTATTTACATACGGCACGTATGAATGTAGCCTCTTATTCATACGCTCTGTATGTATTGTCGTGGCGCTCGGTGCGCCAGGCAAGTCGCTGCCCTGGAGATCCTGATGGCCACCCCCTATCGCGACCTGTTCGCTGCCCCCGGCACCGCCGGCCTCGCCCTGGCCGGGCTGCTGGCACGCCTTCCTCTACCGATGACCGGTATCGGCATCATCACCCTGCTGTCCCAGCTGCGCGGCAGCTATGCACTGGCCGGTGCGGTGTCGGCCACCTTCGTGCTGACCTACGCGTTGCTGTCGCCGCAGGTATCGCGCTGGGTCGACCGGCGCGGGCAGGGCAGGGTGCTGCCGTGGGCCACCGCGGCCAGTGCGGCGGGGTTGCTGTTGCTGCTTGCGTGCACGCTGCTGGCCGCGCCGGACTGGACGCTGTTCATTGCGGCGATGCTGGCCGGTTGCATGCCCAGCGTGTCGGCGATGGTGCGCGCGCGCTGGACCGCGATCCATCACGGGCGCCCGCAGCTGCAGACCGCGTATTCGCTGGAGACCGTGTTCGACGAGGTGACCTTCATCGCCGGGCCACCGTTGTCCGTCGGGTTGTCGGTGGCGGTATGGCCGCAGGCCGGCGTGCTGGCCGCCGCCCTGCTGCTGGTGCTCGGGGTGACCGCACTGGTTCTGCAACGCGGTACCGAACCACCGCTGCAGCGCTGCGAAGGCGCAACACCCTCGCGCTCGCTGCTGCGGCAAGCGGAGATCCGCCTGCTGGCGTTGCTGATGCTGGCGATGGGTGTGATTGTCGGTACCGTCGACATCACCAGCGTGGCCTTCGCCGAACAGCGCGGGCAGCCACTGGCTGCCAGTTGGGTGCTGTCGGCCTATGCGCTGGGCAGCTGCGCGGCGGGCCTGCTGTTTGGTGCGCAGAAGCTGCAGATCCCGTTGCCGCGCCTGTTGCTGACCGGAGCAGCGGCCACTGCATTGGCCACGCTACCGCTGCTGTGGGTCGGCAGCCTGCCTGCCCTGGCCGTTGCCGTGCTGCTGGCCGGGGTGTTCTTCGCGCCGACGATGATCGTTGCGATGTCGCTGGTCGAACAGTACGTGCCCGAATCGCGCCTGACCGAAGGCATGACCTGGTTGCTGGCCGGATTGAACATCGGCGTGGCGCTGGGCGCGGCACTGTCCGGGCAGGGTGTCGATGCGGGGGGCGTGCGCAGCGGTTTTGCTGTTGCGCTGGTGGCAGGCGGTGGCGTGCTGCTGTTCGCCGTGCTCGCGCAACGTGCACTGCGCCCGTCTGCCTCGACCACATCCCCTGAAGGAATCGTCCCGTGAGCGCTTCATCGCCTGCGCACGCCGCGACTGTGCCTCGTCATCCGTGGTGGTCGGTTTCCGCCGTCGGCCTCGCCACGTTCTCGGTGGTCACCACCGAAATGCTGCCGGTCGGCCTGCTGACCCCGATCGCCGAAGATCTCGGCGCGTCCACCGGCACCGCCGGCCTGATGATCTCGCTGCCGGCCCTGCTGGCGGCAGTGTTCGCACCGCTGGTGGTGATCGCAGCCGGTGGCATTGATCGCCGTCGCATCCTGTGCGCGCTGCTTGCGCTCCTGCTGGTCGCCAACCTCGCGTCGGCGCTGGCACCGGGCATCGGCTGGCTGTTGGCCGCACGGGTGCTGGTGGGGTTCTGCATGGGCGGCATCTGGGCCATCGCCGGCGGTCTGGCTGCGCGCCTGGTGCCGGCTGACCGCATCGGCCTGGCTACCTCGATCATCTTCGGCGGCGTGGCCGCAGCGTCGGTGCTGGGCGTTCCGTTGGGCGCGCTGATCGGGGATGCATTGGGTTGGCGCAGCGCCTTTGCAGCGATGGCGTTGTTCAGTGCGGCGGTGATGCTGCTGCATCTGCGGGTGGTTCCTGCGTTACCTGTAAGTACATCGGTGCGGCTGCGGCAGTTCGTGCAGCAGCTTGGCCAGCGCGACCTGCGGCGTGGCCTGTGGCTGACCGTGCTGCTGGTGTCCGGGCACTTCATCGCCTTCACCTACGTGCGGCCGCTGCTGACGTCCGTCTCGGGCGTGGAGGCGTCGTGGATCGGTGCACTGTTGTTTGCCTACGGCCTGGCCGGCATCGCCGGCAACTTCATTGCCGGGCCGCTGGCAGCGCGCCATCCGCGCGGTACGTTGCTGGCGATCGCATCGGGCCTGCTGCTGACGCCGCTGCTGTTGCTGTGGCTGGGGGGCACGCCGAGCGGTGGCATTGCGGTGCTGCTGCTATGGGGCCTGGCCTATGGCGGCGTATCGGTGGGCCTGATGAGCTGGATGATGAAGGCGCTGCCGCAGGCCGTGGAGATCGCCACCGCGCTGTACGTTGGTGTGTTCAATGTGGGCATCGCGCTCGGGGCGTGGGGCGGTGGCCGGCTGCTGGATGGCATGGGCCTGCATGCGAATCTGTGGGTTGCCGCGGTGTTGGCTGCGAGCGCTCTGCTGATGGTTGCCACCACCCGCCGGTAGATCCACTCCATGCGTGGATTCCTACCCCGTGCCGACCAAGGTCGGCACCCACCAGAGCCGGGACATGTGCCGACCAAGGTTGGCACCCATCAGAGCGGGGTATTTGCCAACCAAGGTTGGCAGCTACCAGGGCGGGGCATGTGCCAACCAAGGTTGGCAGCTACCGGGAAATGAAACGGGCGCCTTTCGGCGCCCGTTCCGGTTACATCACCACACCTTGACCCGCTTGTCCGGGGCCAGGTACAGCTTCTGGCCTTCCTTCACTTCGAACGCCGGGTACCAGGCGTCGATGTTGCGCACGGTGAGTGCGCGGAACTGGCCCGGTGCATGCACATCGGTCAGCAGCGAGTTGCGCAGCGCCTGCTCGCGGCTCTTGCTGCGCCACGCCTGGGCGAAGCCGAGGAAGAAGCGCTGGTCGGGGGTGAAGCCTTCCAGGGTCTGGCCCGGCTTGCCCTGCAGCGACAGCTGGTAGGCATCGTAGGCGGTACCCAGGCCAGCCACGTCGGCGATGTTCTCGCCCAGGGTCAGCTTGCCGTTCACATGCACGCCCGGGAACGGCTCGTAGCTGCTGAACTGTGCGGCCAGCGCATCACCAGCGGCGTTGAACTGCTTCAGGTCTTCAGCGGTCCACCAGTTGTGCAGCTTGCCGGTCTCGTCGAACAGCGCACCGGCGTTGTCGAAGCCGTGGCTGATCTCGTGGCCGATCACTGCGCCGATGGCGCCGTAGTTCACCGCGTCGTCGGCAGCACCGTCGAAGAACGGCGGCTGCAGGATCGCGGCCGGGAACACCAGGCGGTTCTCCAGCGGCACGTTCATCGCGTTGATGGTCTGCGGCAGCATCGCCCACTCGCTGTGGTCGACCGCCTTGCCCAGCTTGGCGATGTTGCGCTGGTACTCGAACAGTTCGGCGCGCTGCGCATTGCCCAGCGCGTCATCGCGGCGGATCTCCAGGCCGGTGTAATCACGCCACTTTTCCGGGTAACCCATGCCCACGGTCAGGCCGGCCACCTTGGCCTTGGCGCTGGCCTTGGTCTGCGGCGACATCCACGCGAGCGCGTCGATGCGCTTGGCGAAGGCGGCGATGATGTTCTTCGCCATCTCGTCCGCGCGTTCCTTGGTCTTGGCGTCGAAGTGCTTCTCTACGTAACGCTTGCCGATCGCTTCGCCGATGGCATGGTTGGCGTCGTCCACTGCACGCTTCCAGCGGTCGCTCTGCTGCGGGGTGCCGCTCAGCGCGGTGCCATGGAAGGCGAAGCGGGCATCGGCGAACTTCTTCGGCAGGTAGGCAGCGGCGCGGTCCAGCGCGTGGAAGGCCAGGTAATCCTTCCAGACATCCAGCGGCTCGGTGGCGACCAGCTTGGACAGGCCGGCCACGGCCTTGGGTTGCCAGACGATGAAGTCCTGCTGCTTGCCCAGCGCAGCCGCGTCGAGGAAGGCGTTCCAGTCCATGCCCGGTGCCTTGGCATTGAAGTCGGCCTGGGTCCAGGGGTTGGCACCCTTGGTCACGTCGTTGGTTTCTTCCTGGGTGGCGTGTGCCTGCGCGATCTTGGTCTCCAGCGCGAGGATGCGCTGCGCCTTGCCGGCCGGGTCGGCAACGCCGGCCAGCTGCAGCATCTGTGCGATGTAGGCCTGGTACTGCTTGCGCAGTTCGGCCATGCGGCCACCCCCCAGGTAGAAATCGCGGTCGGGCATGCCCAGGCCGCCCTGCACCAGGTAGGGTGCGTTGCGGTCCGGCTGCAGCAGGTCCACCGACACCCACAGGCCGAACAGGCGGTCGGTGTAGAAGTTGGTCGCATTGAGCAGGTCGACGTCGGCGCGCATCTCGCCGCCCAGGGCTCGGGCCAACCCGGCCTTGTCGGCGATCGCATCGATGGCCTTCAGCTGCGGCTGCACCGGCGCGATGCCGTGCTGCTCGATGCCGGCTTCGTCCATGTAGGCGGCGTAGTAGTCGCCGATCAGCTTGTCGTCACCGCTGGCCTGGGTGTTGCCGGCGGCGCCTTCGAGAATGGCGCGGGTGTCGGCCAGGGTCTTCTCGGCGATGACGTTGAAGCTGCCGAAGCGCGAGCGGTCGGCCGGGATCTCGGTGTTCTTCACCCAGGTGCCGTTGGCGAAGCCGAAGAAATCATCGCCGGCGTTGATGCTGCGGTCCATGCCGCTGGCATCGAAGCCGAAGCTGCCCAGCATCGGCTTGGCGGCCGCAGGTGCGGCATCGGCAGGCGCGGCGGTGCCGGCAGCCGGATCGGCCGGGCGGTCGCAGGCGGCCAGGGACAGGCTGGCAACGATGGCCAGTGCCAGGGTGGGACGGCGCAGCTTGGACATGGACTTCTCTTGCAGCGGAAAACCCCAAGTCTAATCCGCTCCGCCCCGGCTGGCCCTCCCGTAGTGCCGCCCGCCCTGTGCGGGATCTGGCTGAACGCGCGGAAGCGATCTTCACGCCGTCACCGGTGTGGTGCATGCTGGCCTCAGGAGCCCTGCGCGGACACGGGGAGGTGGCCATGCAGGGGCGGGTCAGGCGTCAAGAATGGCGTCCGCCGGCCGTTGAGGTCGGGGATGTGGAGGATTCGTTCGCGCATGAAGCCAGCCGACTGCACAAGGAAGACCAACCGATGCCCGCGCTGAAACGGGCGTTGGCCCGGCCGCTGCGCGCCATTACCTGGGGCGGGGTGTTGCTGGGCATTCTGCTGGTGGCCGGGTTGACCACCATGTTGGCCAACGACCATCACCGCCGGCTGGAGGCCGCACAGCGCCAGAGCCGTGCACTGGCGGTGGGCAGCGAGCGCCTGCTGGCGCTGGAGCTGCGCAACCTGGAGCGGGCGATGTCCGGCATCGCCGCCGATGCCGTTGAAGTGTTCCGCAGCGTGCCCGCGCAGGCGCCGGCGCTGCTTGATGCCTCCATCGGCGGCGTGCTGCGCCGGCATGCCGAGCTGCACAGCATCGTGGTGCTGGACAGCTATGGCCGCGCCCTGACGGCCGGCAAAGGTGACCTGAACCTGCCGCTGTGGACCGATCCGCAACGCCGTGGCCAGGGCAGCGCGCTGTACATCGGCCCGCCGCAGCGTGCCAGCGACGACGGCTGGGTGGTGCCGCTGGCGCTGCCGATGGCCGGCGACCGCTGGCTGCTGGCACGGCTGCGCTGCGGCGAACTGCAGCGCATCATCGGTGGCCTCGATGTCGGTCCGAACGGACTGGTCTCGATCAGCGATGCCGAAGGTTACATGCTGGCCCGCGTGCCGGACCCGCATGGTACGGTCGGCCGTCGCTACGACCTGCCGCGCCGCGATCTGCTCGGCAAGCAGGCGGTGGTCGAGCTGGGCAGCCTGCCGGGCGCGGTGGATGGCGTGCCCCGCATCATCACCATCAGCACGCTGGAGCGCAGCCCGCTGGCGGTGCAGGTCGGGTTGGCCGATGAGGACGTGCTGGCACCCTGGTGGCCCTACCTGCAGGCGTCAGTAGCGATCGTGCTGGCCTACGTCGGGGTGCTGCTGGTCCTGCTGTACGCGGTGCGCCGCAGCACCCGCCGCCAGCAGTCGATGGCGGAGGAACTGAAGACCGGGCATGCCGAACTGCGCCTGGCCCACCAGGTCGGGCGCGTCTGCACCTGGTACGTGGACGAGGATGCCGCACTGTTGCGCTGGTCACCGCTGGCGCGTGAAATCTTCGGCGTGCAGACCGATGCGCTGCCGGTGGCCGATTTCTTCGCGCGCGTGCATCGTGATGATGCGGCGCGCCTGCAGCAGGCCTTCGACCAGGCCTTCGCCGGTGGCGCGGTGCTCGACCAGGTGTTCCGCCTGGTACTGCCCGGAGGCGCAGTGCGCTGGGTGGGCGCACGCGGGCAGCGGGTGGAGGTGGCCGACAGCGAGCGCCGCATGATCGGTGCCCTGACCGACCTGAGCGAACGCTACCAGGCCCGCGAGCAGATGAGCGAAGTGGAACGCCGCTTCCGCCTGTTGTTCGACCGCAATCCAGCACCGTTCTGGGTGTTCGATCCGGATACGCTGCGCTTCATCGAGGTCAACGATGCCGCCGTGCGCCAGTACGGCTACAGCCGCGAGGAATTCCTGGCGATGAGCATCCTCGACATCCGCCCGCGCGAAGGCTGGGACGAGGTGAAGGGTGCGATCGCCAAGGCCCGTGTCGGCGAGCTGCAGGATGCCACCGTGCGCCTGCACCGGCGCAAGGACGGCAGTGTGTTCGAAGTGCGCGCACACCTGTCCAGGCTCGATTTCGATGGCCAGCCCGCCTGCCTGGTGCTGGCCGAGGATGTGAGCGAACGGCTGGCCTACGAGCGCGACCTGGCCTACCAGGCGCGGCACAACCCGGCCACCGGCCTGCTCAACGTGCGCGCGCTGACCGAACAGCTGGACGAGCACGATGCGGGCTACACCATTGCGTTCGTGCAGTTGCGCGGCCTGCAGCTGGTGGCCGACACGCTGGGCCGCGAGATCGGCGATGCGGTGCTGCAGTCGATGGCGACCCGGCTTGGTGGCCTGGGCGCGCGCTGCGGCACGCTGGCGTTCCAGCCGGCGGAGGACTTCGTGTTCGCCATCGGTGCCGAGCACGATACCCAGCGCGTGCTGGACGACCTGCTGCAGATCGTGTCGGCGCCGATGCGCGGCAAGGATTCGCTGCACCAGTTCGAGCCGCGCATCGGCGTGGCCGTGCACATTGCCGGCGACGGCCACAGCGCCGAGCAGGTGATCGGCATGGCCGCACAGGCCGCGCATGCCGCGCGCGCCGAAGGCAATGTGGTGGTCTGGTTCGACGCGGCGGTGACCACGCGGTTGGCCGATCGCCTGCGCCTGGCCGGACGCATCCACGCCGCCATCGACAACGAGTTCCAGCTGTATTTCCAGCCGATCCGGCACGCCAGCGATGGCAGTCCGGCCGCGCTGGAGGCCCTGCTGCGCTGGCCGCAGGCCGATGGCAGCTTCATCCCGCCCAACGAGTTCATCCAGCTGTGTGAGGACACCGGGCTGATCCTGGCACTGGGGCGCTGGGTGATCCGTGCGGCGGCGAAGGCGCAGCGCCGGCTGGTCGAGGCCGGTTGGGGCGAGCTGCCGATCGCGGTCAATGTATCGGCGGTGCAGTTCTTCAACAGCGATCTGGTGGCCGAGTTCACCCGCGCGCAGCAGGAGTTCGGCCTGGCCCGCGGCGCGCTGCACGTGGAGCTGACCGAGAGCAGCCTGATGCGCAAGCCGGCGCAGGCGATGCAGACCATGCAACGCCTGCACGAGCAGGGCATCAGCGTGTCGCTGGATGACTTCGGTACCGGCTATTCCAGCATGTCCTACCTGCAGCACCTGCCATTGGACATCCTGAAGATCGACCGCAGCTTCGTCGCCGACGTGGAAACCAATCCGCGCAATGCCTCGATCTGCCGCGCGCTGCTGTCGCTGGGCCACAGCATGGGGCTGACCATCATCGCCGAAGGCGTGGAGACGCCCGGACAGCTGGACTGGCTGGCTGCGCACGGCTGCGACCAGGTGCAGGGTTACCTGCTTGGGCGGCCGGCGCCGCTGGAACGGATCATCGAGGCGCTGGATGAGGTTGCCGCCTAAGTGGTAGTGGCCGCCCCTGGCCCGCCATAGCCCCCGACCCGGATGTTGAGGATTTGCCGGCCACCGCCCGCCCA
>NZ_JBDJKU010000082.1:0-15601 GCF_039673015.1 Stenotrophomonas sp. TWI1409 | reverse complement strand
TGAGCCGCATGGGCCCGAGGCATGCCTCGGGCGGGTTGGGCAGGACGCCCAACCCCGGTCTTGCCGTGTGCGCAGGACAGCGCACACGAGCAAGCGGCGACCGAGCTTACATGGGTGAGGGCGCTTTGCTTGCGAAGCATTGCTTCGCAAGCGCCCGAACGCACAGCCGCCAGCGGCTGGGCCGGGCCCCGGAGGGGGACTTGCAGCGTCCCCCGCAACCGGATCCACCCCGCCATCCCACGGAAAGCCCGCTGTTGCTTTTGCTGTTGCCTTGGATTGAAGCAGGTGCAGGGCGCAGCCCTGCCGAACCAACCCTACCGCCCCGGCAACTGCGCGAATGCGCGCTGCATGCAGTCCTCGCGCGGGCACACCCGGCACCCCGGTCCGATCGACACCGAATTACCCGGGCTCTGCACATCCAGCCCCAATGAATACACCAGCCGCTCGGCATGCTGCAGATCGCAGCCCAGCGCCACCGCGAACGTCTTCCGCGGTTGGCCATGGCCGACCGGGCCGCTGCTGACCTGCCGCGCCAGCCAGAAATGGCGGCGCCCGTCGGGCATGCGCGCGGTCTGGGTAAGGATGCGGCCGGGCTGGTTGAACGCCTCGTAGACGATCCACAGCGGGCACGAGCCGCCCACCTGCGAGAAGTGGAAATCGGTGGCCGAATGACGCTTGGACACATTGCCGGCGCGGTCCACGCGGATGAAGAAGAACGGCAGGCCGGGTGCGCTGCGCCGTGCCAGCGTGCTCAGCCGGTGGCAAACCGCTTCGAAGCCGACGCCGAACTGGTGGGCCAGCAGTTCGATGTCGTAGCTGCTGGCTTCGGCCGCACGCAGGAAGCGCATGTACGGCATCACCAGCGCGCCGGCGAAATAGTTGGAGAGACCAATCCGCGCCTGCGCGATGCGTGCCTCATCGGTAAACCCTGCGCGCGCCACCACCGCATCGATCTGCGGCAGGTAGCCATGAAGGGCCAGCTCGGCCGCCATCTGGAACGCCTGCTGTCCGGGCTCCAGGTAATCGGGTAGCCACAGCCGCCGCGCACCGGCATCGTATTGCCGCTTTTCGCGCCCGGCCTGCAGTGCGGCCACTTCCACCAGCACGCCATGGCGGTCGGCCAGCAGCTGGCGCAGCCGCGGTGCCACGTGCCCGGGCGACAGCCCCCACTCGGCGAACAGCTGCTCGGCCAGCTCGTCCAGCTCGGGAATGTGGTTGTGCATGCGGTTGAAGAACTCGCGCACCTGATCGCCAGCGGGCAGGGTGCTGCCGGCGCCGGGCTCGCCCAGCTGGAATTCCAGTGCGGCGGCATGCTCGCGCAGCGCCAGGTGGCGGCGGTGCAGATCCAGCAGCGCGCGGCTGACCTGCGGCAGGTTGCCGGCCAGCGCGCGCAGTTCGGTGGCGCTGACCTCGGCCAGGCCCAGGTCGCGCAGGGTTTCGCCCAGGGCTTCCTGCAGCGCGGCGGGCTCATCTTCGTCGAACAGTGCGGAAACGTCGCCCAATACCTCGCCCAGCTTCTTCTGCACAGCCGGGGTCAGTGGGCGCTTGTTGCGCTCGATCTGGTTCAGGTAGCTGGCCGACAGCCCCAGCGCCCGCGCCAGATCGGCCTGGCTGTAGCCGCGCTGCTCGCGCAGCCGCAGCAGGCGCAGGCCAAGTTGTCGCTGGGGGGCTGAATAATTCACAGAATTAACATGAATCGTCTGGCGTGTTGGCCAGATTAAGCGGATTCAGCCCGGAAATCGAGGTGGGTGCTGTGAATAATGCCAAGCATCTTTCGCACCCTGTGGGATTGTCGTCATGACTGTTGCAGCGCCCCGTATCCGCATGCTGATCGATGGCCAGTTCGTTGAATCGGCCACCTCCCACTGGCAGGACGTGATCAATCCGGCCACCCAGGACGTGCTGGCCAAGGTGCCGTTCGCCACCACCGGCGAAGTGGACGCCGCCGTTGCCGCCGCCAAGGAAGCCTTCAAGACCTGGCGCAAGACCCCGATCGGCACCCGCGCGCGCATCTTCCTGAAGTACCAGCAGCTGATCCGCGAGAACATGAGCGAGCTGGCCCACATCCTCACCGCCGAACAGGGCAAGACCCTGCCGGACGCCGAAGGCGATGTGTTCCGCGGCCTGGAAGTGGTCGAGCACGCCGCCGCCATCGGCAACCTGCAGCTGGGCGAACTGGCCAACAACGTGGCCAATGGCGTGGATACCTATACGATCATGCAGCCGCTGGGCGTGTGCGCCGGCATCACCCCGTTCAACTTCCCGGCGATGATCCCGCTGTGGATGTTCCCGATGGCGATTGCAACGGGCAACACCTTCATCCTCAAGCCGTCCGAGCAGGACCCGATGGTCACCATGCGCCTGGTCGAGCTTGCGCTGGAAGCAGGCATTCCGAAGGGCGTGCTGAACGTCGTCCACGGCGGCGAGGAAGTGGTCAACGCGATCTGCGACCACCCGGACATCAAGGCCGTGTCGTTCGTCGGTTCCACCCGCGTCGGCACCCACGTCTACAACCGTGCCTCGCTGGCCGGCAAGCGCGTGCAGTGCATGATGGGCGCCAAGAACCACGCTGTGGTGCTGCCGGACGCCAACAAGGAACAGACCCTCAACGCGATGGTCGGCGCCGCCTTCGGTGCCGCGGGCCAGCGCTGCATGGCCGCCTCCACTCTGGTGCTGGTGGGTGAAGCACGCAACTGGGTGCAGGACCTGGTCACCAAGGCCGAGACCCTGAAGGTCAGCGGCGGCACCGTCGCCGGCACCGATGTAGGCCCGGTCATTTCCTGCAGCGCCCGCGAGCGCGTGGAAGGCCTGATCGCCTCGGGCGTGGAGCAGGGCGCCAAGCTGGTGCTCGACGGCCGCAAGCCGCAGGTCGATGGTTTCGAGAAGGGCAACTTCGTTGGCCCGACCATCTTTGCCGGTGTCACCACCGACATGCGCATCTACCAGGAAGAAATCTTCGGGCCGGTGCTGGTCATCCTCGAAGCGGAGACGCTGGAAGAGGCCATCGCGATGGTCAACAGCAACCCGAACGGCAACGGGACCGCACTGTTCACCCAGTCCGGCGCCGCCGCGCGCAAATTCCAGGAAGACATCGACGTCGGCCAGGTCGGCATCAACGTGCCGATCCCGGTGCCGGTGCCGCTGTTCTCGTTCACCGGTTCGCGCGCGTCCAAGCTGGGCGACCTGGGTCCGTATGGCAAGCAGGTGGTGTTGTTCTACACCCAGACCAAGACGGTCACCGCGCGCTGGTTCGATGACGAGACGCTCAGCCACGGCGTCAACACCACGATCAGCCTGAAGTAACGGCAGGAGCAGCCATGAGCCACTCGATGACGACGGAACTGGAAGAAGCGCAGCAGGCGTACCGCGAGGCGGCGCGCGACTTCGCACAGGCCGAACTGGCGCCGCACGCCGCGCGATGGGATGCGGAGGGCATCTTTCCGCGCGAGGCGATCGCCAAGGCCGGTGAACTGGGCTTCTGCGGTCTGTACATGGACCCGGAAGTGGGCGGCAGCGGCCTGAGCCGACTGGACGCCGCCGTCGTCATCGAGGAGCTCGCCAACGTCGATCCGTCGACCGCGGCGTACATCAGCATCCACAACATGGCGTCGTGGATGGTGTCCAAGTGGGGCCAGCCGGCGCTGCGCGATGCGTGGGGAACCGATCTGTCCTCGGGCAGCAAGCTGGCCTCGTACTGCCTGACCGAACCGGGTGCAGGTTCCGATGCGGCCTCGCTGAAGACCACCGCCGTGCGCGACGGTGACTTCTATGTGCTGAAAGGCTCCAAGGCTTTCATTTCCGGCGCCGGTGCCACCGAGCTGCTGGTGGTGATGGCGCGTACCGGTGGTGCCGGTGCCGGCGGTGTCAGCGCCATTGCGGTGCCGGCCGACCTGCCGGGCATCAGCTTCGGCCGCAAGGAAGAGAAGATGGGCTGGAACAGCCAGCCCACCCGTGGCATCACCTTCGAAAACGTCCGCGTACCGGTCAGCCACCTTCTGGGAGAGGAAGGCGGCGGCTTCAAGTTGGCGATGAAGGGGCTCGATGGCGGCCGCATCAACATCGCCGCCTGCTCGCTGGGCGCCGCGCAGGGTGCGCTGGACGCTGCACGCCGCTACATGGGCGAACGCCGCCAGTTCGGCAAGGCACTGGCCGAGTTCCAGGCCCTGCAGTTCAAGCTAGCCGACATGGTCACCCAGCTGGTGGCCGCACGGCAGATGGTGCACACCGCCGCACGCAAGCTCGATGCCGGTGCCAGCGATGCCAACGTGTGGTGCGCGATGGCCAAGCGCTTCGCCACCGATGCCGGTTTCAACGTCTGCAACGAAGCACTGCAGATCCATGGTGGCTACGGCTACATCCGCGAATACCCGATCGAGCGCCTGCTGCGTGACTGCCGCGTGCACCAGATCCTGGAAGGCACCAACGAGATCATGCGGGTGATCGTTGCCCGTCACCTGCTCAACACCGAAGAGGAACTGCGATGAAGGATTGGCGTACCCAGGAACACGTGGGGCTGAAGGTGGAGGTGGATGGCCACACCGCCGTGGTCACCCTGAACAACCCGCCTGCGCATACCTGGACTGTGCACAGCCTGTCGGCGCTGCGTGATCTGGTCGGCGCGCTCAACGCAGACCGCGAGATCTACGCGCTGGTGATCACCGGTGACGGCGAGAAGTTCTTCTCCGCCGGTGCCGATCTCAACCAGTTCGCCTCCGGCGAGAAGGCCGCTGCACGTGAAGCCGCGCGCCGCTTCGGTGAAGCCTTCGAAGCGCTGTCCGGTTTCCGTGGCGTGTCGATCGCCGCGATCAACGGCTACGCCATGGGCGGTGGCCTGGAATGCGCGCTGGCCTGTGACCTGCGCATCATCGAAGACCACGCCCAGGTCGCGCTGCCGGAGGCCACCGTCGGCCTGCTGCCGTGCGCCGGTGGCACCCAGAACCTGCCGCGCCTGGTTGGCGAGGGCTGGGCCAAGCGCATGATCCTGCTGGGCGAGCGCATCAACGCCGACACCGCACTGCGCATCGGCCTGGCCGAAGAAAAGGTCGGCAAGGGCGAAGCCAAGGCGCTGGCGCTGGAATGGGCGAAGAAGGCCGGCAAGCAGAGCCCGACCAGCATCGCCGCCTGCAAGACCCTGGTGCAGGCCACCCGCACCGGCACCCACGCTTCGGCGCTGGTGGCCGAACGCGAAGCCTTCGTCGATCTGTTCGACACCGCCGACCAGGTCGAGGGCGTGACCGCCTTCCTGGAAAAGCGCGCCGCGCAGTGGAAGAACGCATGAGCACCGACACCGCTGCCGACGACGCACCGGTGCTGTTCGAAGAGCGCGCCGCCAGCAACGGCACGCGCATCGGCATCGCCACGCTCAATGCGCCGCGTACGCTCAACGGTTTCTCGCTGCCGATGGCGCACCTGCTGCTGAAACAGCTGAATGCCTGGGCCGACGACGATGGCATCGCCATGGTGGTGCTGCAGGGCGCCGGCGAAAAGGCGTTCTGCGCCGGCGGTGACCTGCACAGCCTGTACAAGAGCATGGTCGCCTTCCGCGAGGCCGGCCGCAGCGACATCCGCGAGAACGACTACGCGGCCGAGTTCTTCGACGTCGAATACCGCGTCGATTACCTCATCCACACCTATGCCAAGCCGATCCTGTGCTGGGGCCATGGCATCGTGATGGGCGGTGGCATCGGCCTGATGTCCGGTGCCAGCCACCGCGTGGTCAGCGAGCGCTCCAAGCTGGCCTTCCCGGAAATCACCGTCGGTCTGTTCCCGGATGTGGGTGGCAGCTGGCTGCTGCCGCGCGTACCGGGCAAGGGCGGCCTGTTCCTGGCGCTGACCGGCGCGCTGCTCAATCCGGGCGACGCCATCTACGCCGGCCTGGCCGACGTGCACGTGGCCGAAGAACGCCGCAGCGCGGTGTTCGATGCGCTGCTGCAGGTCGCGTGGTCCAGCGATGCCGCACACAACCACGAACGGCTCAGCCATCTGCTGCAGTCGCATGCCAGTGACGCCGCCACCGGCCCGCTGCTGGCCAATGCGGCGCAGGTTGATGCGTTGTGCGAAGGCGATGACCTCTCAGCGATCATCGGCCGCATCTCCACTCTGCAGACCGACGATGCCTGGCTGCAGGCGGCACAGAAGACCCTCGCCGCCGGCGCACCCGGTTCGGCACGGCTGTCGTACGAACTGCAGCGCCGCAGTGCCGGCCAGGACCTGGCCGCGATCTATCGCCTGGAGTACATCGTCGCCCTGCATTGCGCCGCCCACGGTGATTTCGCCGAAGGCATCCGCGCGCTGCTGATCGACAAGGACCGCAATCCGCAGTGGAACCCGGCCACCCTGGCCGATGCCACCGGCGCGTGGGCCGACACCTTCTTCGCTTCCCCCTGGGCCGATGCCGCGCATCCACTGGCCGACCTGGGCACTCCCCTTGTTGAAAGGAGCCTTGCATGAGCCGCATTGCATTCATCGGGTTGGGCAACATGGGTGGCCCGATGGCCGCCAATCTGGTCAAGAACGGCCATACCGTGCGCGTGTTCGATCTGGTCCCGGCCGCGGTGCAGGCCGCCGTCGATGCCGGCGCCAGCGCGGCCGCATCGGCGCGCGAAACCCTGGCCGATGCCGAGGTGGTGATCTCGATGCTGCCGGCCAGCCGCCACGTCGAAGGCGTGTACCTGGGCGATGACGGCATTCTTGCCGCGATTCCGGCCGGCGCACTGGTCATCGACTGCAGCACGATCGCACCGGCCAGCGCCCGCAAGGTCTCTGAAGCCGCTGCCGCACGTGGCCTGCAGATGATCGACGCACCGGTGTCCGGCGGTACCGCCGGTGCCCAGGCCGGCACCCTGACCTTCATCGTCGGTGGCGAGGAGGATGCGCTGGAGCGCGCCCGCCCGGTGCTTCAGGCGATGGGCAAGAACATTTTCCATGTGGGCGCCAGTGGTGCCGGCCAAGTGGCCAAGCTGTGCAACAACATGGCGCTGGGCGTGATCATGGCCGTCACCGGTGAAGCCATCGCCCTCGGCGTGGCGCACGGGCTGGACCCGAAGGTGCTGTCGCAGATGATGGCGGTCAGCACCGGCCGCAGCTGGGCCACCGAAGTGTGCAACCCGTGGCCGGGCGTGCTGGAAAACGCCCCGGCCTCGCGCGGCTACAGCGGCGGCTTCGGCAGCGATCTGATGCTGAAGGACATGGGCCTGGCGGTGGAAGCGGCGATGAGTGTCGGCGCCTCGATCCCGCTGGGCGAAGTGGCCCGCAACCTGTACTCGATGAACCACCAGGCCGGCCGCGGCAAGCTGGATTTCTCCAGCGTCGTGCAGCTCATTACGAGCGAGAAGTGACCTGGTAGTGCCGGCCGCTGGCCGGCAACCTCATGCCCCCGTGCGGGACAACGAAGGTGGGATGGGCGGATGTTCGGTTTCGACCGGCATCCGCCCATTTTTTTGCTCTGGCGCGGGTAGTGCCGGCCGCTGGCCGGCATCACCCCATCAGGCAACGACCAGCGTCACGTCGATGTTGCCGCGCGTGGCATTCGAGTACGGGCACACGATGTGCGCCTTCTGCACCAGCTCTTCCAGCTGCTCCCGCGGCACGCCAGGAGCGCTGATGGTCAGCTCGGCTTCGATGCCGAAACCGGTCGGGATCTGGCCGATGCCGACCTTGCCGGTCACGGTGGTGTCGGCCGGCAGCGCGACCTTGGCCTGGCCGGCCACGAACTTCAGCGCGCCCAGGAAGCAAGCCGAGTAGCCGGCCGCGAACAGCTGTTCCGGGTTGGTGCCCGGGCCGCCGGCGCCGCCCAGTTCGCGCGGGGTCGACAGCTGGATATCCAGCACGTTGTCGGAGGAGACGGAACGGCCTTCACGGCCGCCGGTGGAGGTGGCCTGGGCGGTGTACAGAACCTTTTCGATGGACATCGGGATGCTCCTGGTCGGTGGGTGGGTGTTGCGTTGGAGCCTACTTTGCCCGGTTTCCGCGTACGTTGGGTTGCAATGCGTACGAAAAATTTGATCGATCGTCCTGCCAGCCTAGATCGTCCATTCGCGGTCGGTGGTGAACATGATGGTCAGCCAGCGGTCCGGGGAGGCCTCGCCCAGTGCATCGCCGATCTCGTCGCGCAGCTGGTCCCATTCCACCAAGGGCCGCGGCGGGTCGTTTTCCGGCACCACGAAGAACAGCTCGATCTGCTCGCCACGCCCCACCTGGGCCACGTAGCTGCGGTGCTCGACGAAGCCGTGCTTGGCCACGATCCCGCGTGCCACTGCATCCACATGGGCCTGCAGTTCCGGCGGGGTGACCAGCAGGATGCCGGCCAGCGCCCGGCGCACCGTGCCGAGCGGGGCGATCATCACCAGCACGCAGACGAAGGCGAGGATGGCCGGGTCGATGTACGGCCCGACCCAGGCCCACGAGGTGCCCTGTACCAGCACGCCGCCGAGGAAGGCCAGCAGGTAGCAGGCCGACATGCTGGCCGCGATCACCCAGTTCTTCGCGTCCAGCGCGATGAACTCCGAGCCGATGCGGCGGTTGGCGCGCAGGATGAACCAGGCCAGCGCGCCTTCGCCCACGATCGACAGCCCGGCGAAGGCAATGGCCGGGCCGAGGGCGATATGGCGGCCCCCGGACATCAACGCGTCCACCGCATTGACCAGCGCATACAGCGCCGCACCGATCATCAGTGTGCCGCTCACCCCCAGCACGATCGGCTCCAGGTGCCAGAAGCCCATGGTGAAGCGCTGGTTGAGCCGCGATTGCAGCGCATCGGTCTGCGTGGACAGCGCGATCAACCGCGCCACCAGCAGTGACAGCCAGGTCATCACCACGTCGATCAGGCCGTAGATGCCGTCGAAGATGATCAGCGAGGAATTGGCCAGCAGGCCGAACACCACCGCCGCCGCGGCCAGCAGCAGCGAGGCGGCGATCGACAGGCGCAGCACGCCCTGTTCGGTGGCGGGGTCGAAGAACTGCGGGCGGTTGGCGGCCATGGTTCAATTGTAGAGCGGAGCCAGGCTCCGCTGCCTTCGCCGGGCAACCGTGCTACCCCCGTGGGGCCGCTTCCCGTAGACTGCGTCCCTCCCACGTACCGACGCCCGCCTGCAGTGATCACGCCACCCTGACCCTTGCCGCACATCGGCAGCCGGCCCGCCCGGCTCAGGAACCCGTGTCTTTCCACTGCAGCGCCATGCGGCCACGCCCGCCTGCGCGCGGAGCTTTCCCATGCAAACGTCCTACCCCCTGCGCCAGCAATGGCTCGGCAACATCCGTGGCGACCTGCTGTCCGGCATCGTCGTCGCCCTGGCCCTGATTCCCGAGGCCATCGCGTTCTCGCTCATTGCCGGCGTCGACCCCAAGGTTGGCCTGTATGCCGCGTTCTCGATTGCCGTCATCACTGCCATTGCTGGCGGCCGCCCCGGCATGATCTCCGCCGCCACCGGTGCGATGGCGCTGGTGATGGTCGACCTGGTCAAGGACCACGGCCTGCAGTACCTGTTCGCCGCCAGCATCCTGGCCGGGTTGCTGCAGGTGCTGGCCGGCGTGTTCAAGCTCGGCGCGTTGATGCGCTTCGTCTCGCGCTCGGTCATCACCGGCTTCGTCAACGCGCTGGCGATCCTGATCTTCCTGGCACAGATGCCCGAGCTGATCGGTCGCGGGCCTACGGTCTATGTGCTGTGCGCCGCCGCGCTGGCGATCATCTACCTGCTGCCACGCATTACCCGTGCCGTGCCATCACCGCTGGTGGCCATTGTGGTGCTGACCGCCGTGGTGATCGGCTTCGGCGTTGACGTACGCAGCGTCGGTGACATGGGCCAGTTGCCTGACAGCCTGCCGCATTTCCTCATTCCCGATGTGCCGCTTACCTGGGAAACGCTGCGCATCCTGCTGCCGGTGTCGGCCACGCTGGCCGTGGTCGGCCTGCTCGAATCGATGATGACCCTGCAGATCGTCGAGGACATCACCGAGACGCCCAGCGAGCGCAACCGCGAATGTGTCGGCCAGGGCGTGGCGAACACCGTCACCGGCTTCCTCGGTGGCATGGCCGGTTGCGCGATGATCGGCCAGTCGGTGATCAACGTGACCTCCGGTGGCCGCGGCCGCCTGTCCTGCCTGGTGGCTGGCGTGTTCCTGCTGGTGCTGGTGGTGTACGGCAGCGATCTGGTACGGCAGATCCCAATGGCGGCGCTGGTGGCGGTGATGATCATGGTCAGCATCGGCACCTTCAGCTGGCGCTCGCTGCGCGACCTGCGCACGCATCCGCGCAGCTCCTCTGCGGTGATGCTGCTGACCGTGGTGGTCACCGTGGCCACCCATGATCTGGCCAAGGGCGTGCTCAGCGGTGTGCTGCTGTCGGCCCTGTTCTTCGCACGCAAGGTCGGCCGCATGCTGGACGTGCAGCGCGACGATGCCGGTGACACCCAGGTCTACCGCGTGCGTGGGCAGGTGTTCTTTGCCTCGGCAGGGCAGCTGGGTGCGGCGTTCGATTACCAGCACGTGGCGCCGAAGGTACAGATTGATCTGCGCGATGCGCACCTGTGGGACCTGACTGCCGTGGCCGCGCTGGAGCGGGCGCAGGAAAAGCTGGCCGCGCATGGGGCGGAGGTGACGGTGGTGGGGCTCAATGCGGCCAGCCAGACCCTCATTGAACAGGTGGGTGGCAAAGGCGCTGCTGGCAGCGCGCATTGACGCTATCGGCTCTCGTGGAGCAACTGCAACGCCATGGCCGCTGTTGCGGTTGCTGCATCTTCAGCCTGTGAACCCCACCCAAGGTGGAAGAATCGCCGCGATCGTGCTCCGTTGTGATCCTCACGACGGAGTACTTCTGCCGGAATGGATTCGCTCTTCAACAACGCCACCATGCTGCTGACCTTTCTGCTGCCGGGTTTCCTGTCTGCATGGGTGTTCTATGGGCTGACATCCCATCCCAAGCCGCCGCAGTTCGAACGGACCGTGGAAGCGTTGGTGTTCACCTTCGCGGTCCAGGTGCTGGTGAAGTTCACCGAACTGATGCTCCTGCTGGCGGGTCGCTGCTTTGTGCTGGGGACCTGGACCGAGACCAGCAGCCTGCTATGGGGTTTTGTCCTCGCCGCACTGCTGGGGGCAGGATTGGCCCTCGCTGCGAACAAGGATTCCCTCCACAGGGTTCTCCGTCGTGCAGGCTTCACCACGAGGACATCCCACCCGAGCGAGTGGTACTGCGTGCTCGGTACGCGTCCTGCCTTCGTGGTGCTGCAATTGAAGGATGGCCGTCGATTGACCGGCTACCCCAAGGAGTGGCCGATCAGCCCCGCTGCGAGATGCCGGCCTGGCTGGTGGATGCGGATCCACCCGATGAAGGTGCCGATCCAGCAGCGGATCCCGTGGCCAGCCCCGCCGTGGTCGAGCTTCCGCAGCTCGATGGCATACTGATTCACGCAGTGGATGTGCAGTGGGTCGAGATTCTCCAGGAGACAGACGATGGCTAAGTTGAGGAAGGGTTCCAACCCACCACTGGACCAGTTGGTCGTATCCATGGAGAACGCGAACCCCAAGCTCCCCGAGGGCAGGAAGCGTCCGCCGCCACCGCCCAGTCCGCCCCGGCCGCCAGCCGGAGCCGGGCCGAACCGGCGCTCGCCGCGCGGCTGACCGGGCGCATTCAGCCGCCCGGTGTAAACTATTGATCTCACTGGCAATGCCAGTCTCCACGATCAATGCCCCGATGACGTCCGCCACCGCCCGTTACGCCGATTCCCTGCGCCTGTCCGTTGCCCCGATGATGGACTGGACGGACCGCCATTGCCGCGTGTTCCATCGCGTGCTGGCGCCGGGCGCGCGCCTGTACACGGAAATGGTGCACGCCAACGCGGTCATCCACGGCGATCGCGAGCGCCTGCTCGGCTTCGACCGCAGCGAACAGCCGCTGGCCCTGCAATTGGGTGGCAGTGATCCAGCGCTGCTGGCGCAGGCCGCCCGCATCGCCGCCGAATGGGGTTATGACGAGGTCAACCTCAACTGCGGCTGCCCGTCTGATCGCGTGCAGGCCGGGCGTTTTGGCGCGTGCCTGATGCGCGAGCCGGCGCTGGTGGCCGAGTGCGTTGCGGCCATGGTCGATGCGGTTGATATCCCGGTGACGGTGAAGTGCCGCCTGGGCGTGGACGAGGACAACGACTACGACGTGTTCGCCGCCTTCGTCGACCGTCAGGTCGCCGCCGGTGCGGCGATGGTGGTGGTGCACGCGCGCAACGCGTGGCTGAAGGGCCTGTCGCCGAAGGAGAACCGCGAGGTTCCCCCGCTCAAATACGACTGGGCCTACCGCTTGAAGCAGGAGCGCCCGGCACTGCCGGTGGTGCTCAATGGCGGCCTGGCCAGCCTCGAGGCGGTGCGGGCGCAGGCCGCGCTCGTCGATGGCGTGATGCTGGGCCGCGCGGCCTACCACGATCCCTACCTGCTGCATCAGCTGGAGGCGTTGCATACCGGCGCCCCGCTGCAGGCCCGTGGCGACCTGCTGCGCGCGCTGCGGCCCTATGTGGAAGCGCGGCTGGGCGAAGGCCTGGCGCTGAAGCACATCACCCGCCACGTGCTTGGCCTGTTCCACGGCCAGCCCGGCGGCCGCGCATTCCGCCAGGTGCTGAGCGAGGGCGCACACCGCCCGGGCGCCGATTGGCGCCTGATCGAGCAGGCGCTGGCGGTCACCGAACGTGCATCTGATCGCGCCGTAGCGTGACCGCAGTCACATTCCTGACTTGACAAGGGGCGGCGATTCGTCCCGAATGTTCACTTAGCTGAACGACTTGGAGTTGAAGCCGGAAAAGTTCAGACCGGATTCACCGCTGTAAACCAAGAATTTGCAAAAGATTTGTAAAACGCTGGGTTTCGAACCCGGCGCCGGATTTACGACTTTTGAACGAATCGCCGTGCTCGGCTAGGATCGCATCGATGTCTTCCGCTCCCTTCCATCGCCGCATTGCCCTGGCCACCTGCGTGGTCCTGTCGGCTGTGCCGCTGTCTTCGGCGCTGGCGCAACAGCCGCCGCGCGGCGACCAGGGGCGGGCGGAGATGATGGAGCGGGGCGAGCGCGGTGGCCGTGGCGACGAGCGGTCGCTGTCCGATGCCGTGCGCCGCGTGCAGCGCACCACCGGCGGCCACATCCTCGGCGCCGAGCGCGTGCCGTTCGATGGTCGTGATATCAACCGGGTGAAGTACATGGACGATCGGGGCCGGGTCCGCTACATGGACGACCCCGCCCCGTCGCGTTCACAGCCGCGCACGCCGCGGTCGGATATGTCATCACTACGCGGCGATAACCCCTGAACAGGGATAGTCGTCGCTATCAACCCGTACCCCACAGGCCTCCGGGCCACACCCAGGACACTAGGGAGAGTTCATGCGTATCCTTCTGGTCGAAGACGAAGCCCCGCTGCGTGAGACCCTGGCAGCCCGGCTCAAGCGCGAAGGCTTTGCCGTCGATGCTGCGCAGGACGGCGAGGAAGGCCTCTACATGGGGCGCGAAGTTCCGTTCGATGTCGGCATCATCGACCTCGGCCTGCCCAAGATGTCGGGCATGGAGCTGATCAAGGCCCTGCGTGACGAAGGCAAGAAGTTCCCGGTCCTGATCCTGACCGCGCGTTCGAGCTGGCAGGACAAGGTCGAGGGCCTGAAGCAGGGCGCCGACGATTACCTGGTCAAGCCGTTCCACGTCGAAGAACTGCTGGCCCGCGTCAACGCGCTGCTGCGCCGCGCCGCTGGCTGGAGCAAGCCGACCCTGGAATGCGGTCCGGTTGCTCTGGACCTGGCTGCCCAGACCGTCAGCGTGGCCGGCAGCAATGTCGACCTTACCAGCTACGAGTACAAGGTGCTGGAGTACCTGATGATGCACGCCGGTGAACTGGTCTCCAAGGCCGACCTCACCGAGCACATCTACCAGCAGGACTTCGACCGCGACTCGAACGTGCTGGAAGTGTTCATCGGCCGCCTGCGCAAGAAGCTGGACCCGGATGGCGAACTGAAGCCGATCGAGACCGTGCGCGGTCGCGGCTACCGTTTCGCGATCCCGCGCAACGAGGGCTGAGCCGGCTCACCCTGGCGATAACACGATGTCCGGCCGTCTGTGGTTCTTCCGACGCTGGCGGCCGCGCTCACTGCAGGCGCGCCAGATGTTCGCCGCGTCCGTGGGTCTGGTCGCGTTCCTGGCGCTGGCCGGTTACGCGCTCGACGCCGCCTTCGCCGATACGGCGAAGGCGAACCTACGTGAGCGCCTGAAGAACTACGCCACCGCCTATGCGGCCGGGATCGACTTCACCCGCGACCGCTCGCTGTACATCCGCGAGCAGCCGCCGGATTCGCGCTTCGACGTGCCGGGCAGTGGCCTGTACCTGCAGGTGGTGATGCCGCACGGCAAGGGCAATTCGATGTCTGCCGAAGGCCCGATGCTGCCCACCGTCGGCGGCGGCCTGCTGGCGCCGCGCCAGGAAGTGTTCGAAGGCCCGTTGCCGATGATCCAGATCGACGGCAGCCAGGGCTCGGTGTACCGCTACGGCCTGGGCCTGGTGTGGGACGCCGACGCCGATCCCGCTACCGAATTCCCGTACACCATCTACGTGATGGAAGACTCGCGCGCGCTGGGTGCACAGCTGCGGGTGTTCCGCAGCCGGGTCTGGTTCTACCTCGGTGGCATCGGCCTGATCCTGCTGCTGCTGCAGACCGTCATCCTGCAGTGGAGCCTGCGCCCGCTGCGTCGCGTGATTACCGAGCTGACCAAGGTGCAGCGCGGCGAAACCGAGCGCATGAGCGAGCGCCACCCGCGCGAGCTGGAACCGCTGACCGACAGCATCAACGCCTTCATTGAAAGCGAGCGCGAGAACCTCGAGCGTCAGCGCAATACCCTGGCCGACCTGGCGCACAGCCTGAAGACACCGATCGCAGTGCTGCGCACGCAGATGGACAGCGGCGCGGGCGATGGTGCGCTGCGCGAGGAGCTGGACGTGCAGCTGCAGCGCATGAACAACCTGGTCTCCTACCAGCTGGCACGTGCTGCGTCGTCGGGCCACAAGCTGTTCTCCGCGCCGCTGCCGATCGAATCCAACGCCGAGGAAATCGTGCGTGGCCTGGAAAAGGTCTATGCCTCGAAGGGCGTGCTGTGCGAATTCGATATCGACCCGGCCGCACGCTTCCACGGCGAACCGGGTGACCTGCAGGAACTGCTGGGCAACCTGCTGGAGAATGCCTTCAAGTGGGCCAACCGCCGCGTGCTGCTGACCGCGCAGCCGCTGCCGGCACCGAACGCGCGCCGCGCCGGCCTGCTGCTGGCGGTGGACGACGATGGCCCGGGCATCGCCCCGGATGACATCGGCAAGGTGCTGCAGCGTGGCGTGCGTGGCGACGAGCGCGTGCAGGGCCACGGCATCGGCCTGTCGATCGTGCAGGACCTTATCAAGGATTATCGCGGTGAACTGGCTGTGGGCCGCTCCGAGGAACTGGGCGGTGCCCGTTTCGAAGTGCGCCTGCCGCCGGGGCCGTAACTCGCGCGTTCCCGTCCGCCGGGCATCGCTTGGCGCAACAGCGCGTGGCGTTCCGGTAGTGCCGGCCGCTGGCCGGCAACCTCATGATCTTCGGTGGCATTGCCAAGGTGCCGGCC
>NZ_JBDJKU010000081.1:0-15778 GCF_039673015.1 Stenotrophomonas sp. TWI1409 | reverse complement strand
CGCGACGGTTTCTTTTATTTATTTTATTTATTTTTTTTTGTCCCCCCCGCCCGCCCCCCCCCCCCCACGACCGGGCAAGGTGAACCGACCCCCCGCCCGGCGACTATGGGACAATAGGCCGCCCGCACGTCCGCGGCCGCCTCCCGATTCCGACAGAACCATGACGCAGCCTACCCGTCGCCAGTTGGCCAACGCCATCCGCTTCCTTGCCGCCGATGCGGTTGAAACCGCAAAGTCCGGCCACCCCGGCATGCCCATGGGCATGGCCGACATCGCCGAAGTCCTCTGGAACGACTATCTCCGCCATAACCCGAGCAACCCGCACTGGTTCAACCGCGACCGTTTCGTGCTGTCCAACGGCCACGGTTCGATGCTGCAGTACGCGCTGCTGCACCTGAGCGGTTACGACCTGCCGATCGAGCAGCTGAAGCTGTTCCGCCAGCTGGGCAGCCACACCGCCGGCCACCCGGAACGCCACGAGACCCCGGGCGTGGAAACCACCACCGGCCCGCTGGGCCAGGGTTTCGCCAATGCCGTGGGCTTCGCCCTGGCCGAGAAGCTGCTGGCACAGCGCTTCAACCGCCCGGAACTGGAAGTGGTCGACCACCGCACCTGGGTGTTCATGGGCGATGGCTGCCTGATGGAAGGCGTGTCGCATGAAGCGGCGTCGCTGGCCGGCACCTGGGGCCTGCACAAGCTGGTCTGCTTCTGGGACAACAACCACATCTCCATCGACGGCAACGTCGAGGGCTGGTTCACCGACAATACCCCGGAGCGTTTCGAGGCCTATGGCTGGAACGTCGTGCGCGATGTCGATGGCCACGACCCGGAAAGCATCAAGGCCGGCATCGAGGCCGCGCTGTCGCAGAGCGACAAGCCGACCCTGATCTGCTGCCGCACCACCATTGGTTTCGGTTCGCCGAACAAGGCGGGCAAGGAATCCAGCCACGGCGCTCCGCTGGGCAAGGACGAGCTGGAAGCCACCCGCAAGCAGCTGGGCTGGGAATACGGTCCGTTCGAGATCCCGCAGGCGATCTACGACGGCTGGCGCGCCAATGGCGCTGGCACCCTGCGCCAGGCCGAGTGGGAACAGCTGTTCGACAAGTACGCCAGCCAGTACCCGGCTGAAGCGTCCGAGCTGACCCGCCGTTCGCACGGCGAGCTGCCGGCCGACTTCGTTGCCAAGGCCGATGCCTACATCGCCCAGGTGGCCGCTGAAGGCCCGACGATCGCTTCGCGCAAGGCCTCGCAGCTGGCCATCGAAGCCTACGCCCCGCTGCTGCCGGAAATCGTCGGCGGCTCGGCCGACCTGGCGCACTCCAACCTGACCCTGTGGAAGGGCAGCAAGTCGGTTGCCAGCGACGACGCCAACGCCAACTACGTGTACTACGGCGTGCGCGAGTTCGGCATGACCGCCATTGCCAACGGCCTGGCCCTGCACGGCGGCTTCATTCCGTTCGACGCCACCTTCCTGGTGTTCAGCGATTACGCCCGCAACGGCGTGCGCATGAGCGCGCTGATCCCGGCCCACGCCATCCACGTCTACACCCACGACTCTATCGGCCTGGGCGAAGACGGCCCGACCCACCAGCCGGTGGAGCACCTGGCCTCGCTGCGCTACATCCCGAACAACGACGTGTGGCGTCCGTGCGATGCGGTCGAGTCGGCTGTGAGCTGGAAGGCTGCGATCACCCGTCAGGATGGCCCGAGCTGCCTGGTGTTCAGCCGCCAGAACCTGCCGCACCAGCCGCGCGACGCCGAGCAGATCGCCCAGATCGAGCGCGGTGGCTACGTGCTGGCCGATGCCGCCGGTACCCCGGACGTGATCCTGATCGCCACCGGTTCAGAAGTTTCGCTGGCGACCGAAGCCAAGGCCCAGCTGGATGCGGCCGGCCTCAAGACCCGCGTGGTCTCGATGCCGTCCACCGACGTGTTCCTGCGCCAGGATGCGGCCTACCGTGAATCGGTGCTGCCGAACGCCGTGCGCAAACGCGTTGCGGTGGAAGCCGGCGTCACCGGTTTCTGGCGCCAGTTCGTCGGCCTGGACGGTGCGGTGATTGGTATCGACACCTTCGGTGCCTCGGCCCCGGCCGACCAGCTGTACAAGCACTTCGGCATCACCACCGCCCACGTGGTGGAAGCGGCCAAGGCGCTGTAAGCAGCCTCGCGAAGCAGGAAGGGAAAGGCCGGCGCACGCCGGCCTTTTCTTTGCTCGAGAGAAAAGGGGACGGAGGGGATCAAGTCGTTTGTGGCCAAAAGACATTATACCCACCGTACCGTTTTTTCAGGCGGTACGCGCCAGCGCCAGCCGCAGCAGTCGCGCGTCCAGGCGTTCGGCGAAATCCTTGGGTGCCTGCAGGCCCATGCGCTGCAGGTACACCGCATCGCCGTCGCCAGCCGGTTGCCGCAGCGCTGCCCAGACGGTACGCAGTTTGTCGCCGCGGGTCTGCGTGTTGGCCTTCAGCCAGCCCAGCGCTTTCACCAGCACCTGCTCGATCTCGTTGAAGTCGCTGCCCAACGGATAGTCGGGCAGGCTGCCATCGACGCGGAACGGTGCCAGTGCCGCGGACAGTGCCTGCGGCGTGTTGCGCTGCTGGCGCTCCGGATCCGGTTGCGTGGCCGCCAGCAGCTTGCGCGAGGCGTGTGCCTGCTGCAGCAGGCCGCCCTGGAACGGGGCCTCGGTGATTGCGGTCATCGCATGCACGCAGTCCTCGTCGGTCAGGCCGCGCAGGTCGGCGATGCCGTATTCGTTGAGGTAGATGTCGCGCAGGTGGCGTGGGATGGTGGTGTGCCCGTAGTTCCAGCGCACGTTGGATTCGCGCTGGCCCTTGTCATCGCGCGCGGCGCGGAACATCAAGACGCTGCGGGCTTCCGGCAGCGCATGTGCCATCGCCACGAAGTTGTACTGACCACCCACGCCGGACACCACACGTCCATCATCCAGCGCATCCGACACCGCCGCGCCCAGCGCGGTGGCCATCATGCAGGAGTTGAAGAAGCGCGCGTGCCGGCGCTGCAGGCGTTCCAGTGTCTCGTTGCCACCGTACAGCTGGTTGATCTCGCTGATGCGGCGCATGCCGATCGCACGGCATTCGTCTTCCGGCAGCGTGCGCAACCACTCGTAGAACTCCGGCGAGCCCAGGTAGAAGGCGCCATGCAGATACTCGCCCTCGGCAGCCAGGGTGGCGTGGTCGATGGACAGGGTGCTGCCGTTCTCGATGCGCTGCATCAGCGCCAGATCGTCGTGCACCTTGCGCTTGATCACGCCGGTCTGCACCAGCCGGCGGAAGCCCTCGTTGAGCATTTCGCTGCAGCCATACAGGCCGACCTCGAACGGATCCAGTCCGCCGATTTCCTGCACCAGCGGGTGGCTGGCCAGCTGCGGATCCAGCGCATGCAGCACGCGCCGGTAGCGCGCGTTGTCGGTGTGGCGCAGCACCAGCGCATGGCTGAGCGCGTCGGCCAGCGTGCCGATGCCGATCTGCAGGGTGCCGCCGTCGCGCACCAGCGTGCTGGCATACAGGCCGATCGCGTAGTCGGCATCGCCGACCGGCTGCCGCGGCAGCCCGAACAGCGCCGGATACGGCGGCGGCGGGGTGATCACCAGATCGAAGAACGACACATCGACCGTAGCCGAGCCGCCCATATAGGGCAGCTGCGGATCGATCTCGGCGATCAGCAGCGGGCGAGGCAGCCCGCGAGCGGTCATCGCATCCAGCGTGTCCTGGGTGATGTCGTTGTTGCACGACAGCGAGAGCCGGCGGTCGTTCGGCCGCATCGCCACCTTCTGCACGATCACCTGCGGCGCGCGCTGCGCCACCGCATCGGCAGCGTGGGTGTAGTTCAGGCTGGTATAGCTGGACTGCGCCTGCCGCGAGCCGAGCAGGGCGCCGGACTGCATGTAGAACTCTTCCACCTGCACATGTGCCGGCAACGCGTCGCGCGTGATCGCATCGGCATAGGCCAGGCGCGGGAAATCGTCGCCGAAATGGCGCTGCGCAAACGGCGCCATGAAGCGCGCTTCCAGGCCGTTGCCGCGCGCCTTCGGCGGGTTCAGCGACAGCGCGGTATACAGCTGCAGTGGCCGCGACGGATCGTGCTCGACGCGTGCGTAAAGGGCATTGAGCAGCCGATGCGGCTTGCCCAGTGCCAGCGGTGCCCCGATCCGCAGCGGCCCGTCCACGCGCGCGAACAACCAATCGACGGCGGCGTCCAGGTCGGTGAGGTGTTCGGTCATGCGCGGCGGTCCTGCGTGTGGGGGAGTGCGGGCATTACAGCATGTCGGGCTTGAACCGCCGTCGACGCGAGACTTCGGCGCCAGACACCATGAACTGCCCATCGCCCCGGTAATGCACCGTGCGCGGCAGCTTTGGGCGTGGTGCAACATGGGCCCGCACGATTTCCCAGATGAACAGGTTGCTCGATTCCACTTGGCTATCGTCGTAGAGGCGGCATTCGAAGCACGAATGGCATTGCCCGACCAGCGGTGCACCGACCTCGTGCGCCGGCAGCGCATCAAGCTCGAAACGGGCGAATTTGTCGACCTCGCGGCCGCTGCAGTTGCCGATGTCCACCACGGTATCGAGCAGTTCCACCCCCGGCACATTGATCACGCACTCGCCGCTGCCACGCGCCAGCGCATGGCTGTGGTTTGCGTCCCACAGGTAGGTGGCGACCAGCGAGGGCGAGAAGCCCATCACCATGTGCCAGCCCATCGTCATCAGGTTGCGCTGGCCGCGCCAGGCGGTGCTGACCAGCACGATCGGCCCGGGTTCGAGAAAGCGGCGGGCCTGCTCGACCGGGAATTCCTTCTTGGGCAGCGCTTTCATCCGGGGCCTGGGGCGGGAGGAATCGATGCTGGCGCAGCCGGGATGAACCTGGAGTCGAGGGGCTTGACAGACGATTCGATTACGCGCGTAATCGGGTTATCGATTACGGATGTAAACCATGACCCCGATCAGCGAAGCCGAAGCCGTTGTGATGGAGGTGCTATGGCAGCAGGCACCGCGTAGCGCCGATGACGTGGTCGCCGCACTGGCGCACCGTGACTGGGCCGAGCCGACCATCAAGACCCTGCTCAACCGCCTGCTGACCAAGGGCGCGATTACTGCCGAGCGCGATGGCCGGCGCTACCTGTACCGGCCGCTGCTGCAGCGGCAGGCCTGGGTGGAGGCGCAGAGCCAGGACTTCATTGGTCGTGTCTTCGAAGGGCGCGTTGCGCCGTTGGTTGCGCACTTCAGCGAACGCGGCCAGTTGAGTGCGCAGGACATCGCCGAACTGAAGAAACTGATCCAGGAGCTGGACCATGACTGAGCTGCTTGATGTGCTGTGGCAGGCCAGCCTGTGGCTGGCGGTGGGCGTGGTCGTGCTGGCGGTGCTGCGGCCGCTGCTGGTGCGATTGGGGGGCGCTGGTCTGGCCTACCGCAGCTGGTGGTTGCTGCCGTTGCTGCTGCTGGCACTGATGCTGCCGTTGCCGCAGGTGGCACTTCTGGAGCATGTGCCGACGCTGCCGCTGAAAGTGGTACCCGGCGCCGTCGAAGGCATGGCAGGGCAGTCGTTGCCGTGGGCCGGGCTGTTGCTGCTGGCATGGATGCTGGGGGCGGTCCTTTGTCTGCTACGCGATCTACGTGCGCAGCGGCGCTTTGAACGTGGCATGGGCCAACTGTGTGCACGCGCCGATGGCAGCTGGCAGGCCAGCGCCGACCCGGGCCTGCCCGCGCTGGTCGGCCTGTGGCGTCCGCGCATCGTGGTAGGCCCGGACTTCGACCAGCAGTTCACCGCACAGGAGCAGGGCCTGATCCTGCAGCACGAGCGCAGCCACCGTCGCAATGGCGATCACTGGGCCAATGGGGCGCTGCTGATGGCACGCGCGGTGTTCTGGTTCCATCCGCTTCTGCCATGGGCTGCACGCCGCTTCCTGCGGGACCAGGAACTGGCCTGCGATGCCCGCACCATTGCCCCGCAGCCTGCGCTGCGCGGTCTCTACGCCAGCACGCTGCTGAAGGCGCAGCTGGTCCATCCGGTTGCGCCAGCGGTCTGCCATTGGCGCAGCCAACCCGTGTTGAAGGAGCGTATCGCCATGTTGAAGCAGTCCAAGCGGAAGGCATTGCCGTGGGTGTCGGGGCAAGTTCTGGTGGTCGGGTTGTGTCTGGGAATGGGAGCGGTGGCGTGGGCCAGCCAGGGCGGTGCAGCCGCAGACGGCCAGACAGGGGCCGCCATGGATCGGGAGATAGAGGTCGACAAGATGCCGCCACCGTCCTATCCGAAGTCCGCCATCGAACAGCGCCAGGTGGGCGTGGTGAACCTGCGCGTGGACGTGGATGCCAACGGCCATCCGACTGACGTCCAGGTGCTCAGTGCAAGCAATCCGGGTGTGTTCGATGCGGTGTCGATCGCCGCTGCGCGGAGCTGGACCTATCGTCCGGCGATGAAGAACGGAAAGCCCGTTGCAGGGGCTGTGAAGATTCCGATCACCTATGCCATGGACAACACCGAGGACTCCCAGTGAAGTCCGCGCCGCTGTTGATGATGGCGGCGCTGTTGGCAGGGTGCGCGACCCAGGATCGCCTGACCACCGTTGATACCCGCAGCGAGAATGTCGGCCATCAGCGCCTGCAGCCGCAGACCGGTGGCGACAGTGGGCAGCTGCAGGCCTATTCGCTGGGCGCGAGCGAGGGCTACCGGATGCCGCAGTTGTACGCGGCGCCGGATCCGGAGGTCGGTGATCGTGACCCGCGTGCGGAGCTGGCACCGACCACCATCTGCCTGCAGGTGGTGGTTGATGCACAGGGCAGTGTCGAACGCAGCGTGCCGCTGACCGATCGCCCTGAGTGCGCGGCAGGTGCTGCAGGCGAGAATGCGCCCCTGCTGCAGGCGGCGCAGGAAGCCGTGGCGATGTGGAAGTACTCGTCCGCAGCGGTCTGCCACTTCGCGGCTGGCAAGATGCCTGCCGACCGTGGCGACTGTCGCGGCGCCGAGCGCGTCGAGCCGGTGGCGGTCACCCTGCAGTATGCCTTCACCTTCGAGATCGTGAAGGGACAGCACGTGGTGCGTACGCAGGGAAAATGACCGCTTGCGATGACCGGGGCAGCGCCGGGCCATGCCCGGCGAGCGCAGCGGCGTGGATCAGGCCCCGCCCTGGATGTTGGCCTTCACCGCGGGCTGCATCAGCTTGGGTTCTTCCAGCGTCGCATCGCGTGCCTGGCGTACGCTGACGAACTCCGCCTCGGCCACGCCGTCATGCACGTGGATGTTGTGTGCGCGCTGTTCGCCGATGGTGGTTTCGTTGGCGAATGCACGACCACCCGGACCGTAGTCGTGGCAGACGAACACGCGCGTCGCATCGGGCAGCGCCAGCAGGCGCTGGATCGAACGGTACAACTGCGCGGCATCGCCACCCGGGAAGTCGCAGCGGGCGGTACCGCCGTCGGGCATGAACAGCGAGTCACCGGTGAACAGCGCATCGTCGATCAGGTAGGCGATGCTGTCGCTGGTATGGCCGGGCACGGCGATCACCTGACAGCGCAGTTCGCCCAGAGCAAAGGTTTCGCCATCGCTGAACAGGTGATCGAAGATGTCATCGGCCGCAGGAAGCTGCAGGCCGTAGCGCGGTGCGAAGGTGGCCTGCACCGCGCGGATGCCTTCGCCGATGGCCAGCGTGGCCTGCGGGAAACGCTCCTTCAGGCGGCGCCCAGCTGACACATGGTCGGCGTGGGCGTGGGTTTCCAGCAGCCAGCGCAGCTGCAGGTCCTGTTGTTCGATGGCCTGCAACGCGGCATGCAGCGGCGCTTCACTGCTGGCGTCGGTATCCGGGTCGTAGTCCAGGACCGGGTCGATCAGCGCTGCCTCGCCGCTGGCCGGGTCGCTGACCAGATAGCTGAAGGTGTTGCTGTCACGGTGGAAGAACGACTGCACCTGGACCGGCATCGGAACTCTCCTCAGCGCGTGCCGAGCACGCGGTTCAGCAACTGCGCCAGGTTCTCACCGGCCAGTCGCAGCTGCGCTTCGGCCAGCGGCCGGTAGCGCTCGGTGTATTCGTCACCGATTTTACGCGAGGCCGGATAAACGCCAGCTTGCATGGAGATGCGGCAGCTGGCTTCGGCCCACGTCTGCGGGTCGCGCTGCGGGTTGGACTGGCGCGCCAGCTTCGGCGCGCGCTGGCTCTGCAGCAGCGGGAGATAGCCGGCGTCGTCCAGCTTGCGGGTGTTGAGCATGCCGCTGTCCCACAGCGAGTGTAGGTTGGTACCGCGGTTGCCGAACTGCAGCTGGAAGTCGTTGCCGCCCTTGTCGTGGGCGTAACCGGCATGCATCGGCTGATGGATGTCGCCGACCAGGTGCACGACGAACTTCAGCGCCTGCAGGCGCTCGCCGTCGGTCAGGCTTCGGTCGCCGAGGATGGCGCTCTGTGCCTTCAGGGCCTCGACGATGCAGTTGCCGTTCTTGCAGTGCTTCGGTGCTTCGTAGTGGCAGTTGTCTTCGGCGATGTTGACGTAGTGCCAGCCGGCCGAGCGACGGCCCAGGCCCGGGTCTTTGGCGCGCAGCTGGTCGGCCCACGGCGCGATGCTGGCCAGCGTGGCATCCGGTTCGGTGGCCAGCAGGCGGTCCACTTCGGCGCGGGCGGTGGGGTTGAGGCGGGCGTCGGCGACTTCGGCGACCAGACGGTGGCCTTGCGCGCCCCAGGCATGGGCGGGGGCGGAGACGGACAGCAGGGCCGGCGCCAGGGCGGCGGCGAGGAAGAAGGAGTGCAGGGCTTTCATGCGCACATTCTAGCGGGGGCAGGTGGATTGAAGAGCGGCGCGTTCCTGTTCCGAAGTGGGAGCGCAGCGGGAGGGGCGGCGGGACACGCCGTAAACCCATCCATGGGGGCTCGATGGCGCCATCCATGGCACCAACGGTCCCGCCGCCCCTCCCGCTGCGCTCCCCTCCAAACATGGCCGCGGAGGCGGATGCAAACGTCAAAGGCAACATCAAAAACAAATGCAGGATCAAAATCGGCCTCCTGCAATTACAGGCAACCACTACGCCTCGGATGTTCAGGTTCTGCTTCTGCTCTTGCCTTTGCTTGAGCTGGCACGCGCGGGAAGTTGGGATGGGTGGAGTGGGGGGGGTGATCGGGACCGTTCGCCGCATGGATGCGGCGATCGAGCCTACAGGGACGTATTTACGGCGTGTCCCGATCACCCCACCCTCTCCGCCCAATTCCAGATGCCGGTGCTTTTCGCGCAAACAAAAAAAGCCCCGGCAATCACCGGGGCAACATGCTGCGAGGGTTTTGCGTGTAGCGGGGGAGCGGGGGCGAAGCCCCCGCGCTCAACACACCGCTTTAGAACTTGAAGACGTACGAAGCGCCGTAGACCAGCGGATCGATGTTGACCGTGCCGATCTTCTCGCCATTCAACTTCACCTTGCTGTCGATGTCGATCCAGCGCATGTCCACGCGCAGTGCGCCCTTCTCGCCGATCGCGAAGTCCACGCCCGCATGCGCGGCCAGGCCCCACGAATCCTGCAGCTTCAGGCGGCTGTCCTTCAGCGCACCGGTGGTGTCTTCGCTGAAGAAGGTCGTGTAGTTCACGCCCGCACCGATGAACGGCGACACCTTGCCCTTGCTGTTGAAGTGGTACTGCACGGTCACCACCGGCGGCAGCTGCTTGGTGCTGCCCACGCGGCCCAGGCCGTTGATGTTGATGTCGTGCTTGAACGGCAGCGCGGCCAGAACTTCGATGCCCAGGTTGTCAGCGATGAAGTACTCACCGGTGATGGTCGGCTTGACGTCGTTGTCGACGTCGACCTTCAGGGTGTGGTTGGCCAGCCAGCCGTTGTTCGACTTCGGGGCCACCTGGTGCACGCCGGCGGAGAGGGTCCAGTCGCCCTTGGACTGGGCCATGGCCGGGGCGGCGGCGAGGGACAGGGCGGCGGCCAGGCTGGCCACGATCAGGGGGGAGGTCTTGCGCATGGGGGTGATCTCATTGCTGGGTGGATGCAGCCAGTCTCGGCCTCACATCGCGCTAACGCTTTGATCCGGATCAAATCCTGTCCGCCGGCCTGCTGCCTGCCGGGGCTGGCCGGCGGTGGCCAGCCCCGGTTTGCTAGACTTGTGGGCCCTATCCATCCCGCCGCACCCGTCGCGGCCGCAGGAGCTTGAGAACATGGCAATCAAGGTTGGTATCAACGGTTTCGGTCGCATCGGGCGTAACGTCCTGCGCTCGGCGGTGCTGAACTTCGGCGACGACATCGAAATCGTGGCCATCAACGATCTGCTGGAGCCGGACTATCTGGCGTACATGCTCAAGTACGACTCCGTGCACGGCCGTTTCAAGGCTGACGTGGCGGTGCAGGGCAACGACCTGCTGGTCAACGGCAAGAAGATCCGCCTGACCCAGGAACGCGACCCGGCCAACCTGAAGTGGAACGAAGTGGACGTGGACGTGGTGATCGAATCCACCGGCCTGTTCCTGACCAAGGAAACCGCGCAGAAGCACATCGATGCCGGCGCCAAGAAGGTCATCATGTCGGCCCCGTCGAAGGACGACACGCCGATGTTCGTCTACGGCGTGAACGACAAGACCTACGCCGGCCAGGCAATCGTCTCCAACGCGTCGTGCACCACCAACTGCCTGGCCCCGCTGGCCAAGGTCATCAACGACAAGTGGGGCATCAAGCGTGGCCTGATGACCACCGTGCATGCGGCTACCGCTACCCAGAAGACCGTCGATGGCCCGTCCAACAAGGATTGGCGTGGTGGCCGCGGCATCCTGGAGAACATCATTCCGTCGTCCACCGGTGCGGCCAAGGCCGTCGGCGTGGTCATCCCGGAACTGAACAAGAAGCTGACCGGCATGAGCTTCCGTGTCCCGACCTCGGACGTGTCGGTGGTCGACCTGACCGTCGAGCTGGAAAAGGAAGCCACCTACGCCGAGATCTGCGCGGAAGTGAAGGCACAGAGCGAAGGCCCGCTGAAGGGCATCCTGGGCTACACCGAAGACAAGGTCGTGGCCACCGATTTCCGCGGCGAGACCTGCACCTCGGTGTTCGACGCCGAAGCCGGCATCGCCCTGGACGGCACCTTCGTCAAGCTGGTCACCTGGTACGACAACGAGTGGGGCTACTCGAACAAGTGCCTGGAAATGGCCAAGGTCGTCGCCGCCAAGTAAGGCCGGCCAAGATCGCGCACGGACCCCGGCCTGGCCGGGGTTCGTCGTTTATGGGGCCAGCCCTGTCGTAGCATGGGGCGGTCGACCGCTGCCGCTGGGGCGCGGGATTGCAATGGAAGCATGCAATGGAAGCATTGATAGCCCTGGTGGTACTGGTTCTGCTGGCCATCCCGCTGCTGCTGGTGGTGGCGCTGGTGATGATTGCCGGCCTGCGCCGCCGAGTGGCCGCGCTGGAAGGTGCCTTGGCCGCCGCGCCGGCCGCCCGCCCGGCTGCAGCCGAGCCTGCGCCGGAACGGGCTGCGCCCATGCCTGCGGCTGGCGCCGATCCGCCGTTCCTGCGGCCGGTGGCGGCTGCCGCGCCGCCTCCCCCCCAGCCAATGCCGCCGCCGGTGCACGAACCGGTGCCTGCGGCAGTGGAGGCGCCGCGCCCGGTCGCACCACCGCCGGTGCCACCCGTGCCAGTGCAGCCGCCGTTGCCTTCCGAACCGACGCTGCCGAACTTCATCGAGCGCGGCATCGGAGCGGTCAAGCGCTGGTTCACCGAGGGCAACGTGCCGGTCAAGATCGGCATGCTGGTGCTGCTGGCCGGTGTTGCCGCGCTGTTGAAGTACGTCAGTGACCAGGGCTGGCTGGTGCTGCCGATCGAGCTGCGCCTGGCCGGTGTCACCGTGGGTGCGCTGGGCCTGCTGGCGTTCGGTTGGCATCAGCGCGAGCGCCGGCGCTTGTTCGCACTGGCGCTGCAGGGCGGTGCCATCGGCGTGCTGCTGCTGACCATCTTCGCCGCGTTCAAGCGGTTCGAGCTGCTCAACCCCGGGTTTGCCTTCGCCAGTTCGATCGCGCTGGTGGCCGGGCTGTGCGTGCTGGCGGTGGTGCAGAACTCGCGCACGCTGGCGGTGCTGGGCATCCTCGCAGGCTTCATGGCACCGCTGTGGCTGTCCACCGGCAGCGGCAACCACGTGGGGTTGTTCAGCTACTACGCGCTGCTCAACGCCGGCATCTTCGCCATTGCCTGGTTCCGGCCGTGGCGCGCGCTGAACCTGCTGGGCTTCGCCTTCACCTTCGGCATCGGTACGTTCTGGGGCGTGCTGCAGTACGCGCCGGACAAGTTCAGCAGCACCGAGCCGTTCCTGCTGCTGTTCTTCGCCTTCTACCTGCTGATCCCGCTGCTGTACGCACGCCGGCAGCCCGCCGGGCGGCGTGACCTGGTCGACGGCAGCCTGGTGTTCGGTACTCCCTTGGTCGCCTTCTCGCTGCAGGCCGGCATGCTGCACGAGCAGCCGATGACGCTGGCGCTGTGCGCACTGGGTCTGGCGGCGATCTACGCCGTACTGGCGCGGGCACTGATTGCGCGCGCGTCGTACACCGTGCTGGCGCAGTCGCATGCGGTGCTGGCGGTGGGCTTCGCCACGCTGGCGGTGCCGCTGGCCTTGTCGGCGCGTGCCACCGGCGCGGTGTTCGCGCTGGAAGGTGCAGGCCTGGCCTGGCTGGGCCTGCGCCAGAAACGTTGGCTGCCGCAGGTGTCCGGTGCGTTGTTGCAGATGGGCGCAGCGTTCGCTTTCGTGGCCGGTGGCGATCACTGGCATGAGGACCTGCGCTTCCTGCTCAACCCGACCGCGATCGGTGCACTGCTGCTGGCCGTTGCCGGCTTCGCGTCGGCCTGGAGCTACCAGCGCTGGCAGCGCCACGAGATTGCCCTGGTCTACTACCTGTGGGGCCTGCTGTGGTGGCTGGGTGGCCTGGTGCACGAGATCACCCGGTTCTTCCCGTACCGCACCGAAGTGGATGCACTGCTGGTGCTGGCTGCCGTTACCGCATGGCTGGCCGCCGAAGTACAGCGGCGCCAGCCGGCGCGTGCGCTGGGGGTGACCGCACTCGCGATGCTGGCGCTGGGCTTCCCACTGGCGCTGATACAGAGCGACGCGCACCATCAGCCGTTCGCCGGCTACGGTGCGCTGGCCTGGGCAGTGTTCGCGGTGCTGGGCGTGCGCACGCTGCTGTGCCTGCGCCAAGGCGGCAATACCGTGGCACGCATCGCGCAGTTCCTGTGGTGGCTGCTGTGGCCGTCGCTGCTTTCGCTGCTGGCTCTGTGGGGCGGTGGCGAGGCCGATCTGGCACAGGGCTGGACGACGCTGCTGGTGACCCTGCCGTGGCTGCTGATGGCGGCGCTGTCGCTGTGGCGCTGGAATGCGCTGCGCTGGCCGCTGGGTGAAGCGTTCGATCGCGTGCGCCAGCCGCTGCAGTGCGTGCTGTTCGGCCTGTTGTCGATCGGCTGGCTGTCCGGCCAGCTGCTGCCGGGCGATGCCGCGCCGCTGCTGTGGCTGCCGGTGTTGAATCCGGCGGAGATCGGGCAGTGGCTGAGCCTGCTGCTGCTGGCGCGTTGGCTGTACAGCGATCAGGCGCCGCAGGCGCTGTTGGGTATCCGCATGCCGCTGCTGTCATTGGCAACCTTCGTCGCGCTGACCAGCGTTGTGCTGCATGGCGTGCATCAGTGGGGCGGCCTGTCGTGGAACGCGTCGATGATGCGCTTCAGCCTGGCGCAGACCAGCCTGACCGTGCTGTGGAGCGTGCTCGGCGTGATTGCCTGGGTGTGGGGCTCGCGCCGCGGCCAGCGCGTGTTGTGGATGGTCGGTGCGGTGCTGATGGGCGTGGTGCTGGCCAAGCTGGTCATCGTCGATCGCCAGCACCTGGGCAACCTGCTGGGCATCGCATCGTTCATCGCCTACGGCCTGCTGTGCACGGTCGTGGGTTATCTGGCACCGGCACCGCC
This sequence comes from Stenotrophomonas sp. TWI1409, assembly GCF_039673015.1. Taxonomy (NCBI): domain Bacteria; kingdom Pseudomonadati; phylum Pseudomonadota; class Gammaproteobacteria; order Lysobacterales; family Lysobacteraceae; genus Stenotrophomonas; species Stenotrophomonas sp. TWI1409. The sequence goes on along the minus strand of NZ_JBDJKU010000081.1, from coordinate 1,861 downwards.
GAGCGCGGCGCCGACCGTGGAGGAAAAACAATGAAGACGTGGAGCAGGGCGCTGCTGCCGGCGATGTTCGGCATGCTGGCCGCCGTCACCGCACAGGCCGCCGATTACCGTACCCAGTACGCCGAGCAGTGGCCGCTGACGTTGTCCAGCGCACAATCGGGTGCCTACCGTGTCGTGCTGGAACCGGCGATCTACCGTCGCGCCGGTAGTGCGGACCTGGGCGATGTGCAGGTGTTCAATGCCGCCGGCCAATCGTTGCCGTCGGCATTGCTGGCGCCGGACCAGCCGCTGGCACAGCCGCCGGTGCAGCGTGAGCTGCCGTGGTTCGCGTTGCCGCCGCTGGCCGAAGCGCAGCGCAACGACCTGCAGTTGCTGACCGAGCGCGATACCGATGGCCGCGTACGCCGGGTCGAGGCGCGTGTGGGTGGTGGTGCGGTAGCGAACGGGCAGGGCGGTTGGCTGATCGATGCCAGCGTGCTCGGCCAGCAACCATTGGCGGCACTGGTGCTGGATTGGGCGGACAGTGGCCAGCCGTTGCAGGCACAGGTGCAGCTGGACGTCAGCGACGACCTGCAGCACTGGCGTGCGATTGGCCGCGACATTCCGCTGGTGGATCTGCAGCGCGCCGGCAAGCGCCTGCTGCAGCGCCGTCTGCAGGTGGATGGTGAAGCGCGCTATCTGCGCGTGCTGGCGCAGGGTGATGCCCGTCTGCCAACGCTGCGCAGCGTACTGGCCGAGCTGCCGCCGGCACCGGCCACACTGCCGTGGGAGTGGTTGTCGCTGGAACCGACCTCGATGCGCAAGGGCGAATACACCTTCGAGATGGATGGCCGCTTCCCGGCGGCGCGTGCTGACGTGGCCAGCACCGACAACAGCCTGGTGCAGTGGACATTGTTCAGCCGCGATGACGAGAGCGCGGAATGGCAGCGCCGCAGTGCGCCATGGATCGCGTACCAACTGCAGCAGGGCGCGCAGGGCCAGCGCCAGCAATCAGCGGCCCAGCCGCTGGGGGGCGTGCATCGTGACCGCTACTGGAAGCTGGTGGCGAACCCGGCGGAAACTGCGACCGCACCGACCCTGCGCTTGGGCTACCAGCCGGAAGTACTGGTGTTCCTGAGCCAGGGAGCAGCACCGTATGCACTGGCAGTGGGCAGCTCGACTGCGCGCCGGATGGAGGCGCCGATCGGTGTGCTGATCGAGGAGCTGCGGCAGCGCAATGATCCGTCGTGGCAGCCGACGCTGGCGCGCCTGGAGGGCAGCCCGGAGCCGCTGGCCGGTGAGTCGGCACTGAAGCCGCAGCACGACTGGAAGTCGTGGCTGCTGTGGGCGTTGCTGGGGCTGGGTGTGTTGGTTGTTGGCGGCCTGGCGGTCAGCCTGCTTCGGCAGAAGCCGGCGCCTTCGGCGTAGGTTCCGGCGAACGGCGCAGCCCCTCGTGGGTGGGGTTGGTCGTGCAAAGCAAAAGCAAAAGCAAAAGCCGCGCTTGGCCGGGCGGGGTAGGTTCGCGGGGGACGCCGCAAGTACGTCCTTGTAGGCTTGGCAGCCGCATCCATGCGGCTGACACCCCCGCGAACCCACCCCGCCCGGCCTCTGACAGTTTCCGTGTGCGTCCACCCACGGAAGAGAAAGAAGAAGAGCAAGAGCGGAAGCGGGTCGCTTCGCTCGACGGCCATCGGGGTCAGATCCGTTTTCCGCAGGAGAACGGATCTGACCTCTTCGTTCTTCATCCGACACCACACACTGCTTGTGCCTTTGCCATCCGCATCACCTCATGAACCTGTCGAGGCCGGGGGTTTGGGGGGGGGGGGGGGGGGGGGGGGGGGGGGGGTCGGGGGGTGGGGGGTGGGGGGGGGGGGGGGGGCGC
>NZ_JBDJKU010000080.1:0-15904 GCF_039673015.1 Stenotrophomonas sp. TWI1409 | reverse complement strand
CTCGGTCGCCCCTTTTCTCCCCCCCCCCCCCCCCACTCCCCTGGTTCCCGGCGCCCCCCCCCCCCCCCCCCCCCCCCCCTCCAGGCCGACAGCAACGACGCGCCAACAACGACCCCCCGATGAACCGTCCCAACAGGACGACCCACCCCCCGGTCGGGTACGATGCTCGCCCCCCGTTCGGGACGCTGTACGCAATGAGCAAGAACAACGAAAAGGCCGCCCCGCAGGGCGACGTGACCCAGGACCAGGCCGAGGATGCCGTGCGCACCCTGCTGCGCTGGGCCGGTGAGGACCCGTCCCGTGAAGGCCTGCTGGATACCCCCCGCCGTGTTGCCGAAGCCTATGGCGACTGGTTCAGCGGTTACCGCGACGACCCGCGCGCCTACATGGAGCGGACCTTCGAGGAAGTGGCCGGCTATGACGAACTGATCGTCCTGCGCGACATCGAGTACGAAAGCCACTGCGAACACCACATGGCGCCGATCATCGGCCGCGTGCACGTCGGCTACCTGCCGGCCGGCAAGGTGGTGGGCATCAGCAAGCTGGCCCGCGTCGTCGAAGCCTATGCCCGCCGTTTCCAGGTGCAGGAGAAGATGACCGCGCAGATCGCCCAGTGCATCCAGGATGTGCTGCAGCCGATCGGTGTCGGCGTGGTCGTCGAAGGCGCCCACGAATGCATGACCACCCGCGGCATCCACAAGCGCGGCGTCAGCATGGTTACCTCCAAGATGCTGGGCAGCTTCCGCGACGACGCGCGTACCCGCGCCGAGTTCCTGCGCTTCATCGAAGTGGGCGGCAAGCGCTGAGCCGCTTGCCCGCACCCCGCCGGCCGCTGCGGGCCGGCATGCCCACGGCTGCCCGCGCGGCAGCCGTGCGTGGCGGCTCGTCCCTGTCAGCCCAACAGACCTCTTTCGCTGCATGAAGCATCGCGAACGCATCTCCCGTTACCGCCATCTGCGCGAACAGCCCCAGTGGAAGCTGCTCGCCGCCGACCACGCTCCGGAAATCATCGGCCTGCTGCAGGGGCTGCTGATGGACGGCGAGCGCACGCTGTCGTCGTCGGTGCTCAACGAGCGCCTGCAACGTGCGCTGGACCAGCTCAACGGCGACGAACTGTCGCGCGACCTGCCGCGTACCGCGCAGGCCTACATCGCGCACTGGCTGGCCCAGGGTTGGCTGGAACGCCGCCTGCCCGAAGGTGCCGACCAGGAGCAGTACGAGCTGTCGACCGCGGCACTGCAGGCGATCCGCTTCGCCGATGGCCTGGAGCAGGCCCGCGTGGCTGCCACCGAAAGCCGCCTGGCGCTGGTCATCGAACAGCTCTCGCAGCTGGCCGCGCAGACCGAGTCCGATCCGGATGCGCGCCTGTCGGCGCTGCGCGACGAGCGCGACCGCATCGACGCCGAGATCGCCCGCGTTGGTGCCGGCCGTGTGATCGCGCTGGATGGCAAGCGCGCGCTGGAACGTGCGCGCCAGATCATCGGCCTGGCCGACGAGCTGACCGAGGACTTCCGCCGCGTGCGCGACGACTTCGAGCAGCTCAACCGCGATTTCCGCGAACGCATCATCGACGATGAGGGCGAGCGCGGCGATGTGCTGTCGCAGCTGTTCGAAGGCGTGGATGTGATCGGCGAGAGCGATGCCGGCCGCAGCTTCCAGGCGTTCTGGCGACTGCTCAACGACGCCGAACAGAGCGCACAGCTTGATGCTGCGCTGGAGGCGGTGCTGGCGCGTGGCTTTGCGCGCCGCCTGGACCGCAACGAGCGCAACTTCCTGCGCGGCTTCACCAGCACCATGCTCGAGCGCGGTGGCCAGGTACACGATGTGCTGCAGAACTTCGCGCGCAGCCTGCGCGGCTTCGTGCAGAGCCGTGGCTACCTGGAACAGCGCCGCCTCAACCAGTTGCTGAAGCAGGCGCAGTCCGAAGCGCTGGCACTGCGCGACGAGTTCCCCGCACAGCGCGGCATCGGCCGTGACCTGCAGCTGACCACCAGCCGCCTGCGCTCGTGGTCGCAGTGGAGGCTGCACGATCCACGCAGTGCCCAGGTCGATGGCAACGTCGAGTACAACGACGCGGCCGCGATCAGCCTGGAAAGCGTCGGCGATCTGGTCGCTTCATCCGAAATCGACTTCCGCACCCTGCGCCGCGACCTGCACGACCTGCTCGATGCACAGCCGCGGCTCAGCATCGCCCAGGCCCTGTCGCAGCGTGAAGCGCCGCAGGGCCTGGGCAGCGTCATCGGCTACCTGTCGCTGGGCACGCGCTTCGGCAATGTGATCGCCGGCGAGCAGGAGCTTGCCGAATGGCGTGGTGGCGACGGCCAGGTCCGTCGCGCCCGCATCCCGCTGGTTTGGTTCACCCAGGAGAGACGCCATGAGCTGGCATGAAGATCCCATCGACGCAGCCCAGGCCGACGTGGCGGAAGACGCCTACGAGGCCGAGCCGGTGGCGGCCGTGGCGCAGTCCCGCCGTGGCAACGACGTGTATTACCTCGGCGATACCGGGCGCCTGCCGCTGGATGCGCGCCGCGCGCTGTGCCAGCTGCTGATCGGCCCCAGCATCGACCAGCTGCGCCACGCCAAGCTGTGGCCGGCGCTGATCCGCAGCGAGGCGGCCATCCGCTCGTCGCTGGCGGACCTGTTCCTGGAACTGGTGCTCGACCGTGACAGCGGCGTGGCGTTCACCCGCCAGGCCGATACCGAAGACGTGGATGCGCCGGTGCTGCTGCGCACCTCGCCGCTGACCTTCATCGATTCGGTGCTGCTGCTGTACCTGCGCCAGCAGCTGGCCGAGGCCGATGCGCGCGGCAACCGCGCGGTGGTCGCCGACGCCGAGATGGCCGAAGCGCTGGCCATCTACGAGAAGAACCTGTCCACCGACCGCGCCGGCTTCAACCGCCGCGTCGCCTCGGCGGTGCAGAAGATGAAGGACAACCACATCCTGACCCGCCTCAGCGGCCAGGAAGACCGCCACGAAGTCTCGCCGGCGCTGAAGCTGCTGTTCTCCGCCGAAGACGTGTCCCAGCTTTCGGCGGTGTACCGCCAGCTGCGCGAAACCCCGGCCGCCGAGGCCTGAGAGACCCGACCATCGCATGGCTATCTCCAAGCACACTCCCGCACTGTTCAACGAAGGCCTGCCGGACCCGCGCCTGCAGCAGTTCCGCATGCGCCGCCTGCAGGTGCACAACTGGGGCACCTTCAACGGCCTGACCGAAGTGCCGATCGCCGAGCGCGGCTTCCTGTTCGTCGGCCGTTCCGGCTCGGGCAAGTCGACCCTGCTCGATGCCATGTCCGCGCTGCTGACGCCGCCGGCCATCGTCGACTTCAACGCCGCCGCGCGTGAAGCCGAGCGCAGCGGCCGCGACCGCAACCTGGTGTCCTACGTGCGTGGCGCGTGGGCCGACCAGCAGGACAGCGGCACCGGCGAAATCGCTACCCAGTACCTGCGCAAGGGCGCGACCTGGACCGCACTGGTGCTGGAGTACCGCGCCGGCGATGGCCGCGTGGTCAGCCTGGTGCGCCTGCTGTGGATCTCCGGCAACGGCACCTCGGCCGGCGACGTGCGCAAGCACTACATGATCGCCGAGCGTCCGTTCGACATCGCCAAGGATCTCGGCGGCTTCGACCTGGACCTGCGCAAGCTCAAGCAGAAGCTGTCCGACCTGCACCACTTCGACACCTTCTCCGGCTACGCCGAGCGCTTCCGCGACCTGCTCGGTATCGACAACGAAATGGCGCTGCGCCTGCTGCACAAGACGCAGTCGGCGAAGAACCTGGGCGACCTCAACGTCTTCCTGCGCGACTTCATGCTCGACACGCCGAAGACCTTCGACGCCGCCGAGCGCCTGGTCAGCGACTTCGCCGAGCTCGATGGCGCGCACCAGGCCGTGGTCACCGCGCGCCGCCAGGTGGAAACCCTGTTGCCGGCACGCGCCTACTACAACGATCTGAAAGAGATGCACCGCCAGCGTGGCGACGACGAAGCACTGAAGCTCGGCGTCGACAGCTTCCGCGAAAGCCGCCGCCAGGCGCTGATCGAAGCGCGCCTGCGCGAGATGGACGTGCGTGACCGTGGCCTGCTCGGCGAAGAGGCCCAGCGCCGCGCCGCGCTCGACAACCACACCGAGCGCCTGGCCGAACTGGAACTGCAGCGCCGCCAGCAGGGCGGTGAGCGCATCGAGGAACTGGAGCGCGAGCAGGGCCGCGCCGAAGCCGAGCGCGACCGCCGCAAGGCCAAGCGTGACCAGGCCCAGGAGGCGGCACAGCAGCTGCAGGCCGAACTGCCCGACGATGCCCATGGTTTCGCCGAGCTGGTCGAGCGCGCACAGAACGAACTGCAGGACCGCCAGCGTGCCTCGGCGGCACTGGACGATGCGATCAGCGATCGCCTCGGCGGCAAGCGCGATGACGAGCGCCGCTTCGGTGAAGTACGCGTCGAACTCGAAGCGATGCAGCGCACGCCGTCCAACATTCCGGCGCCGATGCAGAAGCTGCGCGCGCGCCTGGCCGAGGAAACCGGCATCGCCGAAGCGGCGCTGCCGTTCGTCGGCGAGCTGATCCAGGTCCGCTCGGAAGAGCAGGGCTGGCAGGGCGCCATCGAACGTGTGCTGGGCGGCTTCGCGCTGTCGCTGCTGGTCGATGACAAGCACTACAACGACGTCGCCGAGTGGGTGAACCGCACTCACCTGGGCATGCGCTTCACCTACTACCGCGTGCGCCGCAACGATGATGCGTTCGCGCGCGAGCCGTCGGCGAAGTCGCTGCTGCACAAGCTGGAGCTGCGCGAGCATGTGTTCGAAAGCTGGCTGCGGCGCGAGCTCGGCAAGCGCTTTGACTACGAATGCGTGGATGCCAAGCAGCTGCGCAACGTCGACCGCGGCATCACCCGCGAAGGCCAGGTCAAGCATCCGGGCGACCGTTTCGAGAAGGACGACCGCAGCGCGGTAGGCGACCGCCGCCGCTGGATCCTCGGCTTCAACAACCACGACAAGGTGGGCGCCTTCGAGCGCGAAGCACAGGAACTGGCCAAGCGCATCGCCAGCTGCGAGACTGACATCGCGCGCCTGCGCGGCCAGCGTGACCGCGACAACGAACGCCGCCTGGCCTGCCACGAGCTGGTCAGCATCAGCTGGAACGAGATCGACATCGCCGCTCCGCAGCAGCGCCTGAGCGACATCGAGGCCACCCTGCGTGACCTGCGCGAAGGCAATGCCGATCTGGCCAAGCTGGCCAAGCAGATCGACGCCGTGCGCGCCGACATCGAGCAGTCCCGCCGCACCTATGAGGACGTCCGCGTCGAGCGCGGCCAGCTGGTCAAGGAGCGCGATCGCCTCGACCGCGCCCGCCAGCAGAGCCGTGCGCTGGTGCTGCCGAGCCTGGCCCAGGAGCAGGAAGCCGGGCTCGCCGAGCGCCTGCAGGAGCAGGGCCCGCTCAGCCTGGAAACGCTGGAGGCGCACATGCGCCAGGTCAGCAACGCGCTGAACGAGCAGCTGTCGTCCTCGCAGCAGGACCTCAACCGCATCGAGAACCAGCTGATCGGTTGCTTCCGTCGCTTCATCCAGCAGTGGCCGGAGGAATCGGGCGACTTCACCGTCTCGGTGGCCTCGGCCGAGGACTTCCTCGCCCGCCTCGAACGCCTGGAGCGCGACGGCCTGCCGCAGCACGAAGAGCGCTTCTTCGATCTGCTGCAGAACCAGAGCAAGAACAACCTGCTGGCCCTGCAGCGCCACAGCGCCGAGGCCCGCAAGTCGATCGGCCAGCGCCTGGACGAGGTGAACGCCAGCCTGGAACAGGTGCCGTTCAACCGTGGCACGCTGCTGACCATTGAACTGAGCGACCGCCGCCTGCCGGAAGTCGGTGAGTTCCACCTGCAGCTGCGCGAGGTGCTGTCGCAGCAGCAGACCGAGCAGCGCGAGCTGGCCGAATCGCAGTTCACCGTGCTGCGCCAGCTGGTCAACCGCCTGGGTTCACAGGAAGGCGAAGACAAGCGCTGGCGCGAACTGGTGCTGGACGTGCGCATGCACGTGGAGTTCATCGGCGTCGAGCTGGATGCGGAAACGCGCCAGCAGGTCGAGATCTACCGCAGCGGCGCCGGCAAGTCCGGCGGCCAGCGCCAGAAACTGGCCACCACCTGCCTGGCTGCGGCACTGCGCTACCAGCTCGGCGGCGCTGACAGCCAGCTGCCCAGCTACGCCGCGGTCGTGCTTGACGAAGCCTTCGACAAGGCCGACAACGAGTTCACCGCACTGGCGATGAACATCTTCGACAACTTCGGCTTCCAGATGGTGGTGGCCACCCCGCTGAAGTCGGTGATGACGCTGGAACCGTTCATCGGCGGTGCCTGCTTCGTCGAAATCAGCGGCCGCCACGACTCCGGCGTGCTGCTGATCGAGTACGACGAAGAAGGCAAGCGCCTGAAGCTGCCCGAGCGCAGCCGCCAGCAGGCCAACGAACCGGAAGAAGCGGAGGCCTGACCCGGCCGATTGAATGGGAATGCCGGCCAGCGGCCGGCACTACCCATGGGCGGGGTTCATGACCCGGTAGTGCCGGCCGCTGGCCGACAACCGCCCTCACGCGCCGCGGACCGTATCCCACGCCATCCGCGCGATCAGCACCACCACCAGCCCCACGAACAGCTTGCGGATGAACGGCGTGCCGCCCTTCAGCGCCAACCGCGTGCCCACCACCGAACCGATGATGTTGGCCGCCGCCATCGGCAGCGCGAACAGCCAAAGGATGTTGCCGGTCGGCACGAAGAACGAGATCGCCGCCACATTGGTCGCCAGGTTCACCACCTTCGACGCGGCCGACGCGCGCAGGAAATCCAGGCCGAAGAAGCGCACGAACAGGAAGATCAGGAAGCTGCCGGTGCCCGGCCCGAAGAAGCCATCGTAGAAGCCGATCGCTGCACCGATCGCCAGCGCGATCACCAGCTCGCGGCGGCCGATCTCCTGCGGCCGGTGCAGCGCACCGAAGTCCTTTTTCCACAACGTGTAGGCCAGCATCGCGATCAGCAGCACCAGCACCAGTGGGCGCACCGCGTCCTTGGGCAGCAGGCTCACCGCGGTGGCCCCGGCGAAGGAGAAGATGAAGGCGGTGCCGGCCGCGAACAGCACCGGCTTCCACGGGAAGCGCACGTTGCGCGCATAGCGCCAGGCAGCCGCACCGGTGCCGAACATCGAACTGAACTTGTTGGTACCGAACAGCATCGCCGGCGTCTGCTGCGGCAGCACCGTGAACAGGCCGGGCAGCTGCACCAGGCCACCGCCACCCACGGCGGCATCCACAAGACCGGCGATGAAGGCGATCACCACCAGCCACCACAACTCAGGGGGAACCAGTTCCAGCACGGCGATCAATCAAGGTGGGGGCGCGACAGCATACGCCTGTCCTGCTTCAGCTGGCCCGTGCCGCGCGTGGATCAATCCGCGCAACCCGGCGACAATGCCGGCATGAGCCGAAAACCCGCCGATCCCTGTCCCTGTGGCCTGCCCGCCGACTATGCCGCCTGCTGCGGCCGTTTCCACACCGGTGAAGCCGCGCCCGACGCCGAGCGCCTGATGCGTTCGCGTTACAGCGCCTACGTGCGCGGTCTGGCTGACTACCTGCGCCAGAGCTGGCACCCGGACACGCGTCCGGCCGAGCTGTCACTGGATGAAGCACCCGGCCAGCGTACCCATTGGCTGGGCCTGACCGTGCACGAGCACACCGTCACCGGTGCCGATAGCGCCGATGTCCGCTTCACCGCGCGCTATCGCGTCGGCGGCGGCAGTGCGGTCAAGATGACCGAACACAGCCGCTTCCAGCGCATCGACGGCCGCTGGTACTACCTCGACGCGGTCTGAGCCTCAGCCGCCACGCACGGCCAGCACGCGCTGGCCGGCATGTGCGTGCACCTGGTTGCGCCCCCCGTCCTTGGCCACGTACAGCGCCTGGTCGGCGGCCTTGACCACCGCCATCGGGCGCGGATCCACATGGCTGTCGGCCAGGCCGATGCTCACTGTCACCTGTACCACCTGGCCGCTGCCACCGCGTCCGCGCTGCTGGCGGCCGGCTTCGTCATCGCGGCTGCGGGTGCTGCGGTCGCGCAGCTGCATGCGGGTCTCCTCGATGCTCTGCCGCAGCGCCTCCACGGCATCCATGCAGGCCGCCGCAGGGCGGTCCAGGAACACCACCGCGAACTCCTCACCGCCATAGCGGAATGCACGGCCACCGTCGCCCACCCGCGCCAGCCGCGAGGCCACCAGGCGCAGTACATCGTCTCCGGTGTCGTGGCCATGGGTGTCGTTGAATGATTTGAAGTGGTCCACGTCCACCATCGCGATGCTGTAGGTGCCGCGTGCCCGCTGCAGGGTCTCGTTGAATGCCCGTCGCCCCGGCAGGCCGGTCAACTCATCGCGGAAGGCCATGTGGAAGGACTCCTGCAGCATCGCGCCCAGCATCAGCAGCAGGGCGGCGCTGCTCAGCGCCGGCAGCAGTACAGGGTGCAGGAAGATCCGCGGCAGCATCCACCACAGGCACAGCAGGGCCAGCAGCATCGCCGTGTGCAGTGGCCGAGGATGCCGCCACGCCTGCCAGCCCAACGCTGCGGTCGCCAGCAGGAACAGCAGCGCCGGCAGCTGCGCCAGCGCGTTCCAGTCGGCGGGAATCCAGGCCCAGTGACGGTTCGACAGCAGATCGTGCATGCCGCGCGGCTGCTGTGTGGCTAGCAGCAGGAAGATCATCACCGCGGTGCCGCTGGCAATACCGCGCAGCAGCAGGTCCTGGCGCCGCCGTCCGCGCTCCGGCCACAACGCAAGGCCGGCAGACAACAGCGGCAACCAGGCCGAGATGGCGTGGAAGCGCAGCGGTGTCAGCGTGGTGACATGGCCATTGCGCAGGTAGCCAGCGACGTCCTGGTGCAGCAGCGCGAACATCACCGCCACAACCATCAGCAGGCACAACGTGCGCACCTGGTGGTAGAGCAGGGCCAGGCCGGCACCGAGGCAGGCCAGCAGCCAGGGCAGGATGCGCTGCGCCGGGCTGGCCACGTCTGCGGTATCCAATGCGGTCCACACCACCACGGCAACCAGCACGGCAGGCAGCACGAACAGGTAATGCGCAGGCTGGCGGAGCGGATGCAGGGGCAAGCAGGAATTCCAGCGCGGTGACGACGCGGCCGCAGCATTGCCGTTAGCGGCGTTCGTGGTGGCTTCTTGAATGCGGCAGGCTCATCCATGTGAACGAAGTGATGCCGAACCATGACGTCGCACTCACCATCCAGCGCCGATGCTGCCCACATGGACAGCGTACCCGCCGCCGTCGCTGCCCCGCAGCACGATCTCGCCCGCCAGTTCGCCCATGTACGGACGCGCAGCCTGCAGTTGGCCGCGCCGCTCAGTGCCGAGGACGCCATGCTGCAGAGCATGGCTGACGCCAGCCCGAGCAAATGGCACCTGGCCCACACCACCTGGTTCTTCGAACGCTTCGTGCTGGCGGGTTTCGGCACCGCGCCAGCGCATGACCCGGGCTGGGACTACCTGTTCAACAGCTACTACAAGAGCATCGGCCCGGCGCATGCGCGGCCACAGCGCGGGTTGCTGTCGCGCCCGTCGCTGCAGCAGGTGCGAGACTACCGCCAGCAGGTCGATGCGCAGGTGCAATCGCGGTTGGCGGCGGGCGATCTCGATGAACAGGCACTGCAACATCTGCAGCTGGGCCTGCAGCACGAGCAGCAGCACCAGGAACTGCTGCTCACCGACATCAAGCATGCGTTCTGGTGCAACCCATTGCAGCCCGCCTACCGCGAGGACCTGCAGCCTGCCACCAGCGCTGCCAGTGCGCAGGGCTGGATCGAATCACCCGAGCGCATCGTCACGGTCGGCGCCGCGGCATGGCCGCAGCAGGCCGCGTTCGCCTACGACAACGAATCGCCAGCGCACCGCGTGCTGCTCCCCGCGCACGCATTGGCCGAGCGTCCCGTCAGCAATGCCGAGTATCGGGCCTTCATCGACGCCGGTGGCTATCGCGAACCGCGCTGGTGGCTCAGCGAAGGCTGGGCGCTGCGCGAAGCCGAGGGCTGGCAGCACCCGCTGTACTGGGATGACGCCCTGCAGCGCGAGTACACCCTGGGCGGTTGGCGCGAACTGGATCCGCACGCGCCGGTCTGCCACCTCAGCTACTACGAGGCCGATGCCTGCGCCCGCTGGTCCGGCGCGCGCCTGCCCAGCGAGTACGAATGGGAAGCCGCCGCTGCGTCGCAGCCGCTGCGCGGCCATTTCGCTGACGACGACCGGCTGCACCCGCAGGCATCGCAGGGCAGTGGAATACGGCAGCTGTTCGGCGATGTCTGGGAGTGGACCCACAGCGCGTATGGCGCCTATCCGGGCTTCCGTCCCTTCGCCGGCAACCTCGGTGAGTACAACGGCAAGTTCATGTGCGGGCAGTGGGTGCTGCGTGGCGGCAGCTGCGCGACACCCCGCGGCCATGTGCGCGCCAGCTACCGCAACTTCTTCATGCCGCCGGCGCGCTGGCAGTTCTCCGGGCTGCGCCTGGCCAGGGACCTCACATGAGCACCGTGCATGACGCGCTGCAGGCATTGACCGATCTCACCCCCGGGCGGCAGCAGATCCTCTCCGACGTAGTGGCCGGACTCTCACGTACGCCGCGCCAGCTGCCGTCCAAGTACTTCTACGATGCGCGTGGCTCGCGACTGTTCGAGCAGATCACGCAGACCCCCGAGTACTACCCCACGCGCACCGAGCTGGCCCTGCTTAAGCGTGTGCTGCCGGACATCGCCCGCAGCGTTGGCCCGCGTCTGCACGTGGTGGAGCTGGGCAGCGGCAGCGGACGCAAGACCGCGCTGCTGCTGGCCGCACTTCACGACCCGGTGGCCTATACGCCGATTGAAATCTCGCGGGCCGCGCTGCTGTCCAGCATCGATCATCTGGCGCCGGCGTTGCCGGAGGTGGAGATGCTGCCGGTCTGTGCCGACTTCACCCGCCCCGTCGCCGTTCCCATGCCCGAGCGCGAACCCGCGCGACGGCTGCTGTTCTTCCCCGGTTCCACGCTGGGCAACTTTGAAGGCGAAGACGCGGTCGCACTGCTGCGGGCGATGCGCCAGACGATGGGCCGCGACGGCCTGGCCCTGGTCGGCATCGATCTGCACAAGGACCCGGCTCTGATCGAAGCGGCCTACAACGACGCGCAGGGCGTCACCGCCGCGTTCACTCTCAACCTGCTGGCCCGGCTCAATCGCGAGATCGGCAGCGACTTCGACCTCGACGGCTTCCACCACCGTGCCTGCTACAGCACCGCGCGGCTGCGCATCGAAACCGATCTGGTCAGCCGCTGGGCGCAGGATATGCATCTGGACGGCCGCACCTTCCACTTCGCCGCCGACGAACCGATCCGTGTGGAGTACAGCCACAAGTACACCGACGACAGCTTCGAGGCGCTGCTGCAGCACGCGGGCCTGCAGGTCACGCAGCGCTGGAATGCCGACAGTCCCGCCTACGGCCTGCGCCTGCTGCGTGCCATCTAGGGCGGCCGGCCAGCCGGTACCCCTTCAGGTTCTGCAGCACCGCTACCCCTAAGATGGCCGTGCAACGGCAACACGGAGGACGCCATGCCCATTCTGACCACCCTCGGCCTGGCGGCCGCTCTCGCCTCGCCCCCCGCGCTGCCTGCAGCACCGGATGCCAGCGTCGATCTGGCCTTCAGCCGCTGCCTTTCGGGCCTGCAGGCCACGGCCGCCAGCCAGGGCATCAGCGCCGAGCGCTTCAACGAAATCACCGCCGGCCTCACCCCGGACCCCAGCGTGCTCGGCCTGCTCGACGCGCAGCCGGAATTCACCACGCCGATCTGGGACTACCTGGCCGCGCTGGTCGATCGCCAGCGCGTGGCTGATGGTCGCGCCATGCTGCAGCAGCATCGCGACCTGCTCGATCGAGTGTCGGCGCAGTACGGCGTCGATCCGGCCACCATCGTCGCGGTCTGGGGCGTGGAGAGCGACTACGGCCGCGTGTTCGGCAAGCGCCCCCTGCTGCAGTCACTGGCCACGCTGTCCTGCGCCGGCCGTCGCCAACCCTTCTTCCGCGGTGAATTGCTGGCACTGCTCAAGCTGATCGACCGCGGCGACCTGCAGGCACAGGGCCTCACCGGTTCCTGGGCCGGTGCCTTCGGGCATACGCAGTTCATGCCCAGCACCTACGCACGCATCGCCGTGGACGGTGATGGCGATGGCCGCCGCGATCTGGTCGGCAGCATTCCCGATGCGCTGGCCTCCACTGCCAACTACCTCAAGCGTGCCGGCTGGCGCAGTGGCGAGCCGTGGGGCATGGAAGTTCTTGTTCCCGCTGGCTTCAACGCCAGCCAGGCCGGACGTACCCAGCGTCGCGCCCTGGCCGACTGGCGTGCGCAGGGCCTGACCGCGCTGGATGGCAGTGTGCTGGCTCCGGCCAACCTGCCGGCGGATGCGCGCGCCGCCCTGCTGCTGCCGGCCGGCAACAAGGGCCCGGCGTTGCTGGTGTTCCGCAACTACGACGCGATCTACAGCTACAACGCCGCCGAAAGCTATGCGCTGGCGATCGCCACGCTGGCCGACCAGCTGCGTGGCGGCAATGAGCTGGCCACCGCCTGGCCGACCGATGATCCCGGCATCGGCCGCGATGAACGCCGTCAGCTGCAGACCCTGCTGCTGGCGCGTGGCCACGACATCGGTACCGCCGACGGCATGATCGGTACCGCCACCCGTCGCGCGATCCAGTCCGAGCAGCAGCGCCTGGGCTGGGCCAATGCCGATGGGCGTGCCGGCCAGCGCATCCTGCGCGCGCTGCAGGAAGAGGCGGCCGCCATCGCACCCGCTGCGCAGAAGGCCTTGCCCCAGGCACGCTGACCGCGACATCATCGCCGCGGTCTTCAAGGAGCGTCATCGCATGCAGTCGGATCCGGACATCAGCAGCGGCCTGTATCACGGGCTGGAGGCCTGGCACGTGCGCACCCCCAGCGCGACGGCGGTCATCAGCGTGTTCGGCGGACAGCTGCTGTCGTTCATTCCCGATGGGCAGCCCGATGTACTGTGGCTTTCGCCCACGCGCGCCGAGCTGCCCACGCCCATCCGCGGTGGCGTCCCGGTGTGCTGGCCGTGGTTCGGCCGCCAGGGCCAGAACAATGATGTGCCCGCGCATGGCCTGGTGCGCACCGCGCGTTGGGAGCTTCTGCAGGCCAGCCAGAGCGATGACGGTGAGGTCGAGCTGCAGTTGGCACCTGCACCCTGCGCCGATCCCGGCCTGCGCCTGCAGATGCAGTTGCGCATCGGCCGCCAGCTGCGTCAGCAGCTCGTCACCGAAAACACCGGAACCTCGCCGGTGACCTTCACCCAGGCCCTGCACAGCTATTTCCGGGTGGGCGATGCCAACCAGGTCGAGGTCGAGGGCCTCGACGGCCTGCAGTACCTGGACAAGTACGAGGACTATGCGCAGCTTCGCCTGCAACAGGGACCGTGGTCATTGCGCGATCCGCGTGACCCCGGTCGCAGCGATCGCATCTATACCGGTGCCGGCGGCCATTACGTGCTGCGTGATCCCGTACTGCAGCGGCGGATCGAGATCCGCAGCGAAGGCAGCCAGACGCTGGTGGCCTGGAATCCCGGTGCGGAGGCGGCAGCGAAAATGGCCGATGTCGGCGATGGCTGGCACGATTACGTTTGCCTGGAAGTGGCCAACGCAGGCCCGGAGCAGATTACGCTTGCGCCGGGTGAGCGCCATCAACTGGTGCAGACCCTGGCCAGTACCGCGCTGTAGGCGCTGGCAGCGGTTTCAGTTTGTCGATGCAGTAGCAAGGACGGAAAACATGCAGGAAGCACAATGGTGGTACGCCAATGGCAGGCAGAGCAGTGGGCCGGTGGATCTGGCCGGTCTTCGCCAGCTGCAGCGGGAAGGGACGGTCACGGCGCGAACGCTGCTCTGGTGCGAGGGCATGCCCTCGTGGCGGCCGTTGGCGGAGCTGGATCAGGCCTCAACGCAGGTCGAGGTGGCTCCGGTCCTGGATATCGACGCAGCGCCCGCGGCTGAGGGCATCGCGTCGAGTGTCGGCGATCCGTCCGACCCCTATCGTGCGCCGGTCGCTGCACCGGATGTGGCTGCGGCTGCCGGGCTGGAGGGCGAGATGGCCTTGTACGCCAGCGTGGTCGGTGGCAACTTCCCGATCTATCGCCAGCGCTGGCGGCTGGATCAGGGCATCGCCACGGGCAGTGGCACCTGGCACTGGCCGGCCTTCCTGCTCGGCCTGATCTGGATGATGTACCGCAAGATGTACCGCCTGGCGGCGATGTGGGCTGGCCTGCTGCTGCTGATCAGTGTGGTGGAGACCTTGCTGGATGTGCCGGATGGCCTGTCGCTGGTCATCACCTTCGCGCTCAGCATCACCACCGGCATCTTTGGCAACAGCTGGTACCTGGCACACTGCCAGCGCCTGATCGCCCAGGCCCGTACCGTGACCGGCGGTGATGACACACGGCTGCGCAGCGAGCTGACTGCACGCGGCGGCACCAGCGTGGTCGCTACACTGATCGCCATCGTCATCGCGGTGGTGCTAAGTACGGTCGGCGCTGCATTGGCGGGTTAGGCCGGATCAGCCGGCCTGGCGTGGCCGCAGTACCAGCAGGCACAGGGCTCCGGCCACCAGCCCCCAGAACGCCGAACCGATGCCGGCCAGCGAGACGCCCGAGGCGGTGACCAGAAAGGTGACCAGTGCCGCCTCGCGGTCCCGCTCTACTGCCAGCGCACTGGCCAGGCTGTTGGCGATGGTGCCGAACAGCGCGATACCGGCCACGCAGGCCACCAGCTCTTTCGGGAACGCCGCGAACAGTGCGGCCACGGTGGCGCCGAACAGCCCGACGACAATGTAGAAGGCGCCGGCCGCCATCGCTGCGGTATAGCGTCGTGCCGGGTCCTCATGCGCATCGCGGCCCATGCAGATCGCGGCGGTGATTGCAGCGAGGTTGAGCGCATAGGCACCGAAGGGGGCCAGCAGCGTGTTGACCACACCGATCCAGCCGATCAGTGGCGACACCGGTGCTTCGTAGCCGGATGCGCGCATCACCGCCACGCCCGGAATGTTCTGCGAGGCCATGGTGACCACGAACAGGGGCAGGGCGATGCCAGCCACTGCAGTCCAGGACAGGGATGGGGTCACCCATTGCGGTACTGCCAGTTGCAGCTGCACCTGCTGTGCGTGCAGCAGGCCACGGCTGGCCGCCACCGCGATGCCGACCAGCAGGGTGGCGATGACCGCATAGCGCGGGAACAGGCGGCGTCCGCCCAGCCAGGTGGCGAACATGGCCAGCGCCAGTACCAGTTGGGTGTTCATGGCCACGAACACGTCCAGGCCGAAGCGCAGCAGCACCCCGGCCAGCATGCCGGCGGCCAGCGCCATCGGCACCCGCTGCATCAACCGGGCGAAGATGCCGGAGAAGCCTGCCAGCATGCCAAGCACCGCAGCGAGCAGGAATGCACCGGTGGCTTCAGCGAGCGAAGCACCGCCTGCACCGACCACCAGCATCGCCGCGCCCGGGGTTGACCACGCGGTCACCACCGGCACGCGATAGCGCAGCGACAGCCCGATGCAGGTGACACCCATGCCCAGTCCCAGTGCCCACATCCATGAGGCGATCTGTGCCTGGTTGGCACCGACGGCTTGTGCAGCCTGGAACACGATGACGGCCGAACTGGCGAAGCCGACCAGCACAGTAATGAAGCCGGCAACGAGGGCCGGTACTGAAAGGTCGCGCCACCACGCTTGCCGCACCTGCATGTTCATTGCCGTCTCTCCACTGTGCATCCGTGCATTGATAGCCCTTGTGGCGGGGGGGGGGGGGGCCCGGGCCGGCGCCCCCCCCCGCGGGGGAAGGAGGGGAAGGGAGGGG
>NZ_JBDJKU010000079.1:0-16801 GCF_039673015.1 Stenotrophomonas sp. TWI1409 | reverse complement strand
CCCGCTCCCCCCCCCCCCCCCCCCCCCCCCCGGCCAACCCCCAGAAATCCGCTGTTCGCGGAAAGCCCCAGCCACGAGGGGGCTCCGCCGATGGCCGCCCACCGCGCGCCGGCGCCGCTCTCCGCCAAATCCCCGAACCATGCACTCGCTCACGGATTGACCACACGATTGATGACAACGTTGTCCCTACCTGGCGCCGGACTCTCTCCCCGGCCTCCCAGGTACCTCCGTCCGTCCCCCTCCGTCGCCTTCCCGGGCGATGTCCGGACCTGCGTTACGTGCGGCGCCATCCGGGCCCGCGCGCCAACCGATCGATCGGAGACACACCATGTACGACCCGCTTGTGCTGAGTGCCGATGTCCGCAGTGCCGAACGCTCCCTCCACCGCTGTCGCCCGCGCCGTCTGGCCTGGCTGCTGGCCCTTGCCGGGGCCGTTGCCCTGCCCGGCCTGGCGCAGGCCGCCAGCTGTGCCGGCGTGGCCCAGTGGGACCAGGCCAAGATCTACCGGGCCGGCGATACCCTGCAGAAAGGAGGCGTCCTCTATCGGGCGAACCAGGACATCTGGAACGCGCCGCCGGACCATCCGGCCGGTGCGCCCTACTACACCAACCTCGGTGCCTGTGATGGCAGCGGCAGCAACCAGCCGCCGGTGGTCAGCCTGACCTCGCCGGCCAACGGCGCCACCTTCAGCGCCGGCAGCACCGTCAACGTGACCGCCAACGCCAGTGACCCGGACGGCAGCGTCGCCAAGGTCGAGTTCTTCCGCGATGGCAGCACGCTGGGCGTGGCCACCAGTGCGCCGTACGCGGCCAGCTGGGCCAATGCCAGCGCCGGCAGCCACACCCTGCGTGCAGTCGCGACCGACAACAACAACGCCACCACCAGCACCGCGACCATCACCATCACAGTCAACGCCGCCGGTGGCGATACCACCGCACCGAGCGTGCCGGGCGGGCTGGCGGTCGGCACCCGCACCGCCAACAGCATCGCGCTCAGCTGGAGCCCGTCCACCGACAACACCGGTGGCAGCGGCGTGGCCGGCTACGACGTGTACCGCAACGGCAGCCTGGTCGGTTCACCGCCCAGCGCCAGCTACATCGATGGCGGGCTGACTGCCTCCACCACCTACCGCTACCGGGTTCGTGCCCGCGACAACGCCGGCAACGCCTCGGCCCAGGGCACCGAGATCAGCGCCACTACGCTGGCCGGCGACGGCGGCACCACCGGCAAGCGGGTGATCGGTTACTTCACCCAGTGGGGCATCTACGGCCGCAACTACCGGGTCAAGAACATCGACAGCAGTGGCTCGGCCGCACGCCTGACCCACATCAACTACGCGTTCGGCAACGTGCGCAACAACCGCTGCGAAGTGGGCATCACCCAGCCGTCGGATCCGAACAGCGGTGCCGGTGGCGATGCCTTCGCCGACTACACCAAGGCCTTCAGTGCCGCCGAGAGCGTCAGCGGCAGCGCCGATACCTGGGACCAGCCGCTGCGTGGCAACTGGAATCAGCTCAAGCAGCTCAAGGCCAAGTACCCGGGTATGAAGGTGCTGATCTCGCTGGGTGGCTGGACCTGGTCGCGTGGTTTCTCCAGCGCGGCGCGTCCGGAAAACCGCCAAGCCTTCGTCGCTTCCTGCATCGATGCCTACATCAAGGGCAACCTGCCGGTAACCGACGGTGCCGGTGGTGCCGGTGCGGCCCTGGGTGTGTTCGACGGCATCGACGTCGACTGGGAATACCCGGTGGCGTGTGGCATCGAATGTGGCAAGCCGGAAGACAACGCCAACTTCACCGCGCTGATGGCCGAGTTCCGCCGCCAGCTCGATGCGGTGCGTCCGGGCCTGTTGCTGACGGTGGCGGTGGGTGCCGGCATCGACAAGATCCGCGTCACTGATCCGGCCGCGTACCACCCGTACCTGGACTACATCAACGTGATGACCTACGACTTCCACGGCGCGTGGGATGCGAAGACCAATCACCAGTCGGCGCTGTTCGATTCGCCGAATGATCCGTCCACCGGCGACCAGAAGCTCTACAACAGCAACGACGCCATCGAGGCCTTCATCAGCCGTGGCGTGCCCGCCGCCAAGCTCAACCTGGGCATCGGCTACTACGGGCGTGGCTGGACCGGTGTGACCAACGCCAACAACGGCCTGTACCAGACCGCGACCGGCGCCGCCCCGGGCACGTATGAGGCCGGCATCGAAGACTGGAAGGTGCTGAAGAACCTGGCGTGGCCGGGCTACACCGACAACACCGCCGGTGCCACCTGGATCTACAACGGCAGCACGCTGTGGAGCTTCGATACCCCGGCCAACATCACCCGCAAGATGGGCTACGTGAAGACCCAGGGCCTGGGCGGCGCGTTCGTCTGGGAGTTCAGCGGTGACGATGCGCAGGGCACGCTGACCAAGGCGGTCAGTGATGGCCTGAAATAAGCAAAAAGCCGGGGGCGCATTGTGCGCCCCTGGCCTCTGATCTGTAGCGCCGAGCCCATGCTCGGCTGATGGTCCCGCAGTCGAGCATACCTCGACGCTACGATTCCGCGTCAGCGCTTCTCGGACAGCTTGTCCAGCGCCGCACGCAGCTGCGCCGGCGGCAGGTAACCGCCCAGCTGGGTGCCATCCGGCGCGAAGATCGCCGGCGTGCCGTTCACGCCCAACTGCTGGCCCAGCGCGTACTGCATCGCCACCGGGTTGGTGCAGTTCTTGGCCGGCACACTGCCACCGCGCTTGGCGTTGGTCAGGGCCTGGCGGCGATCCGCTGCACACCAGACCGAAATCATGTCGGTGTAGTCCTTGCTGCCCAGGCCCATGCGCGGGAATGCCAGGTACTCGACCGAGATGCCGTTGCGGTTGAGCTCCGCGATGTCCTGATGCAGCTTGCGGCAGTAGCCGCACTCGATGTCGGTGAACACGCTGATGGTGTACTTGGCATTGGGCGCAGCGAATACGATGCGGTCGCCGTGGTTGGCCTTGGCCAGCAGATCGCGGCGGTAGCCGAGCAGGCCTTCGCTGTTGGCCGGGCCCTTGGCACGCGTGTCGTAGGGCTGCGACTGGAACAGGTAGCGGCCATCGTCGGACACGTACAGCAACTGGCCGGAGACCACGACCTCGCGGAAGCCGGGGAACGGCGCAGCGCCGATGTAGTCCACCTGGAAGCCGGGATTCAGGGCGGTCAGCGCGGCGCGTACGGCCTGGTCGGCCGAAGCGTTGGCGGCCGGGACGGCCTTGGCCGCAGCCGCGGCGGGTGCCTTGGCGGCCGGCGGAGCCGGCTGGGCGCAGGCGGTCAGGCTGAGCGCACCGAACACGGCGGCGATGGCAAATCGGAGCATGGAGCGGTCCGCGACAGAAGAAGACCCCGGATTCTGACACAGCCGCCGCTACCGGGCCGCGACACTGCCCACCGCCCGAGGCCGGGGTTCAGGCCGCTGCTCAGCCGCGCGGATGGTGGCGCGCGTGCAGCTTCTGCAGGTGTTCGCGGGCCACCAGGGTGTAGATCTGGGTGGTCGACAGCGAGCTGTGGCCGAGCAGCATCTGCAGCGCGCGCAGGTCGGCGCCGCGGTTGAGCAGATGCGTGGCGAAGCTGTGGCGCAGGCCATGCGGGCTGATCCGCACCGGATCGATACCGGCCACCTGCGCGTGGCGCTTGACCAGATGCCAGAACGCCTGGCGGGTCAGCGCATGCAGCGTCGGCTCGACAAACAATGGGGTCTGCCCATCGGCCAGCGCCTGCACCTTGCCCTTGCCGACCAGCTGCGGGCGCGACGCCTGCAGATAGCGCTCCAGCCAGTGCTGCGATTCCTCGCCCAGCGGCACCAGCCGCTCCTTGCTGCCCTTGCCCGTGACCCTCAGCACGCCCTGGCGCAGGTTGACTGCCGTGGCCGGTAGCAGCACCAGCTCGCTCACGCGCAGGCCGGCCGCATACATCAGCTCCAGCATGGCGCGGTCGCGCAGGCCCAGCGGACTGTCGATGTCCGGCGCCGCCAGCAGTGCGTCGATCTGGCTTTCGGCCAACGCCTTCGGCAACAGCCGCGGCAGCTTCGGCGGGTCCAGCAGGGCACTGGGGTCCTCGCTGCGTTCACCACGGCGCACGCCATCGGCGAAGAACGCGCGCAGCGCCGACAGCAGGCGCGCATTGCTGCGCGGCGACCAGCCATGCCGGGTGCGCCAGGCCAGATAATCGAACAACCCCGGGCGCTCGATGCCGGCCAGGCCACCGTCGCGTCCATCCATCCAGCGCGCCAGCCCTTCCAGGTCGCGCCGGTAACTGTCGAGGGTGGCGCGGGCCAGGCCGTTCTCGGCCCAGATCGCATCGAGGAAGCGCTGGATGCGCGCGCTGTCGTCGGCGCGCAGCTCGGGCAGTTGCTGCACCAGCTGGCGGCGTTCGGCGGGGGTGGAAACAAGGGCCATGGGTGCAGGATACGAGGGCCACTGCGGGCGCGGCCAGCTTTGCGTATGCTCGGCGCATGTCCCGCCCCGCCACCGACACGGCCCCAGCGGCCGCCAGCGAACTGCCCCGCCCGCGTGCACTGCTGCTGTGGCGCCTGCTGGCGATGGTCTACGACGCACTGCCGGTGCTGGCGCTGTGGATGCTGGCCGGCACGCTGTTCACCCTCGCCTACACCTTCAGCGGCCACGCGCAGCGCGAGAACATCGCACCGTTCAGTGCCTGGCAGTGGCTGCTGTGGGCGGTGTGCTGGGGAATCACGGGGGGGTACGCCACGGCCAGCTGGCGCCGTGGCGGGCAGACGCTGGGCATGCGACCGTGGCGGCTGAAACTGCAATCGAGCGATGGCACGCCGCTGCGGCGCGGCCAACTGTGGCTGCGCTTCGCGGTGGGCACGCTGTCACTGCTGCTGGGCGGACTGGGATTCTGGTGGGCCTGGGTCGACCGCGACCGCCTGACCTGGCACGACCGCGCCAGCGGCACCCGCGTGGTGCGGATGCCGAAGTGCTGACGCGCATCCTGAAGCGTCGAGCCATGCTCGGCTGCGTTTCGCGATGCACTCGATAGCCGAGCATGGGCTCGGCTCTACACGATCAACGCGGCGATCAGCCGGCTGGCGCCGGGTCCGGCAGGATCACCGCCGGCTGCGTCCAGAGGTCGAAGAAGGCGGACGCAAACGCATTGGCCTGCACATCATCGGCCACCGGCGACTGTCCGCTCAACTGCGCACGGGTCTTCACGAACTCCTGCCACAGTTTCAGGCTGGCCTTCTTCAGGCGCTTCTGCTCGCCTGCATCGGTTGCGGCAAGGTACTGCGCGTACAGCTCGCGCATCGGTTTGCCCTGGGCCTCATAGGCCGCCGGAAGCGGCGGCAGCTGGGCGGCAGTGAAAGCCACCGATGCTGCCGGCGCCCGGTAGCCATCCGGCCCGAAAGCCTCCTTCAGCTCGTCCCCGGCATCCAGGTATTCGAAGAAGCCGGGCACGTTGTAGATCTTGGTCCGGTAGTCGGACGAGGTATCCGGGCTGCTGGAGACCACCGTGTCAGGCAGCTCGCCCTTCAGTCCTGCGTCCCAACGGCGCGGAATGAAGAAGCCGGTCGCCTTCACGTAGGGACCCTTGATCTCCACATCGTTCAGTTCGATCTTCGATGCCAGGTTGCCGGTATTGGTTTTGCTGGTGACGTACTGCTCGGTGACGATCACGTACTCGGCCATGGCCGGGTTGATCAGCCCGCCGATCCCGTCGGCGTAGACAACCATGCGTACGCTGCCGATTTTCTCGCTCTGCAGCCGGTACTGGCCCGGCTCCAGGACCAGGGGCATGGAGGTGTGCGGCGGCAGGGTATGCACCTGCTGGTCGACCGACAAGGTCAGCGGTGCATCCGTCGGGTTGTCGATCTCGAAGTCGACGGTGGACCGGCTGCAGCCGGCAGAAAGCAGCACGGCCGCGATGTACGGCAGAAAGCGTTGGAAGCTCATGTTCGTCCTTGAAGTGAAACGGAAACAGCCGGGCCTTGCCCGGCTCCCTGGGAATCAACCTGATTTGCGCCGGAACAGCAGCCCGGATATCGCCAGCATCACGATCGGTGGCAGCGCATAGGCAATGCGGTAATCGAACTTCAACGCGCCGGCCATGCGGCCGAAGAACAGCTGCAGCAACCAGAAGCCCAGCGCGAACAGGATGCCCAGGAACAGGCGCTTACCCATGCCGCCGCTGCGCAGCGAGCCGAACGCGAACGGCACTGCCGCCAGGCACAGCGCCAGCACGTTCACCGGGTAGAACCAACGGCTCCAGTACACATCCTCATAGTCGCGCGCATCCAGCCCATTGCGTTCGCGGTACTCGATGCTGGTACGCAGCTCGGCCACGCTGAGGTTGCGCGGCTTGGCGATACCGGTCGCCAGCGCGCCGGCATCCAGCTTGGAATTCCACGGCTCGCGCGCCACTTCCTCGCGCGTGGCCGAACGTTCGCCGAACGTATCCCGGCGCACACCGGTCAACACCCAGCCATCGTTGTCGTGCTCGGCGGTGGCCGCGTGGGTCAACGAGGCGATCTGTCCGTCCTCGGCGATGCGGTACAGGCGCACGTCGCGCAGGATCAACCGCGTGCCCTTGTCACCCACCAGCTGCTCTTCGCCACCGGCGGCGCTGAGGAAGGTGTCGCCCTCGCGCGCCCACAGCCCGGAGTAGCGTGCAGTGGAAATGTCCTGGCCCCATTTGGCGCTGGACTTCAGCGCATCGGCTCGATCCTGGCCCCAGGGTCCCAGCGTTTCGGCGCTGAGCACCATCACTGCGGTGAGCAGTGACAGCGCAATCGCCACCGACACGCTCAGGCGCTTGCGCGACAGCCCCAGCGCGCGCAGCGCGGTCAGTTCGGAGGTCGCCGCCAGCTGGCCCAGGCCCATCAGGGCGCCGATCACCGCAGCGGTGGGGAAGAAGGTGTAGGCCCGCCGCGGCACCGTGTACAGCACCCAGGCGGCGGCATGGCCCAGCGAGTAGCCGTTCTTGCCGATGTCCTTGAACTCGCCGGAGAAGGCCATCACCACGTCCAGGCCGACCAGCACCGTCCAGGTCAACAGCACCGTCGTGAATACCGACTGGCCCAGGTACAGATCGAAACGCATCGGGCGCAGCCTCATGCGTGGGCTCCCTTCGGCCGGCCCAGGCGGCCATCACGTGCATACATCCAGATCGCCAGCCCCAGCAACGGCAGGGTCAGCCACCACAGGCCGAGCGCGGCCGGAATCTTGCCGGTGGCGATCCAGCCACTGCCGATGAACATCAGGTTGGTGCCAACCATGTAGGCCAGCAGGGCCAGCATCATCCGTCCATAGCGCTGCTGGCGCGGAGAGCTGCGGCCCAGCGGCACGGTCAACAGGGCGAAGGCCAGTGCGATCAGCGGCGGGGCCAGCCGGCGATGCAGCTGTGCCTGTGCCTCGGGCCGGGCATCACCGAACAGCTTCGTGGTCGGCATCAGCTCCGGATCGTTCTCGGTACGGGTCTGCGCACCGTCGGGCAGGGCCACGTCGTTGCGCGCGAAGGTCGCCAGGCGGTAGTCCAGCCCACCCGCTACCGGGCCCTCCACCTGGTGCCCATCATCCAGCTCCAGGAAGCGCTGGCGGGCGCCTTCAAAGAACATCCGGCCCCCGGCGGCAGACACCACCTCGAGGCGGTCGTCCTTCTGCCGCTGCAGGAACACCCTGCCCAGCTGGGTGCCATCGGGCGAGATCGAGGACAGGTAGACCACGCCGCCATTGGGCAGCGGGGTGAACCGGCCCGGCTCCAGTCCGGCCATCAGCACGCTGCGGTTGGCCTCGATGATCATCTGCTCGGCCACCCGGCCGGCCCACGGGCCCAGCCACAGCGAGCAGGCGCCCACCAGTGCCACCACCGGCACCACCAGCATCAGCAGTGGCCGCAGCAGTCGCTTGGGGCCGACACCAATGGCGGTGATCACTGCCATTTCCGAGTCGCGGTACAGGCGCGCGATGGCCAGCAGCAGGCCCAGCATCAGCGCCAGCGGCAGGATCAGCGGCAGGTAGGCAATGAACTGCAAGCCCAGCTGCGAGAACAGCAGCTTGGCCGGCAGGCGCCCGTCGGCGATGTTGCCGAGGATGTCCACCAGCACGCCGCCCACGCTGACCACCAGCAGGACGATCAGGGTAGCCAGGAAACTCTGGACGAAATCGCCCAGCAGGTATCGGTCGAGCTTCAGCATGGGGCGGTGGTTTAAACTCTGGGGTTCGTTCGCGGTGCCGCCCAGTCTACTGTCTGGGCGTAAACGGCCTGCGATTGTACGGACTCGCCAATGGAATCTGCTCAATGGCCCTCGAATTCACCCTGA
This sequence comes from Stenotrophomonas sp. TWI1409, assembly GCF_039673015.1. Taxonomy (NCBI): domain Bacteria; kingdom Pseudomonadati; phylum Pseudomonadota; class Gammaproteobacteria; order Lysobacterales; family Lysobacteraceae; genus Stenotrophomonas; species Stenotrophomonas sp. TWI1409. The sequence continues at coordinate 8,506 of NZ_JBDJKU010000079.1, read as the reverse complement.
ACCACGTTGCTCCGGCCGCCGCCACCGTCGATTGCCTGGTGGTTGGCGCGTATGCCGACCATACCCTGACCCCGGCCGCACAGGCCCTGGACGCCGCCAGCGGTGGCCGCCTGGCCGCCCTGGCCCAGCGCGGCGACCTGTCCGGCAAGACCGGCGCCACCACCCTGCTGCATGACCTGCCGGGCGTGACCGCCCCGCGCGTGCTGGTGGTCGGCCTGGGCGAAGCCGCCCGCTTCGGCGTGCCGCAGTACCTGAAGGCCGTCGGCGACGCCGTGCGCGCGCTGAAGGCCGGTGCTGCCCGCAGCGCACTGTTCACCCTGTCCGAAGTGGCGGTGAAGGACCGCGACGCGGCCTGGGCGATCCGCCAGGCGGTGATCGCCGCCGATCACGCCGCGTACCGCTACACCGCCACCCTGGGCAAGAAGAAGGCCGACGACGCCGGCCTGGCCCAGCTGGCCATCGCCGGTGACGACGCGCAGGCCCTGGCCCAGGGCCAGGCTATCGCCGCCGGTGTCGAGTTCGCCCGCGAGCTGGGCAACCTGCCGCCGAACTACTGCACCCCGGCCCATCTGGCCGAAGTGGGTGTGAAGTTCGCCGGCGAGCACGACGGTGCCGAAGCCGAGATCCTCGACGAGCACCAGATGGAAGCGCTGGGCATGGGCTCGCTGCTGGCCGTGGCCCGTGGTTCGGCCAACCGCCCGCGCCTGGTCGTACTGAAGTGGAACAATGGCGGCGACGCCAAGCCGTACGTGCTGGTCGGCAAGGGCATCACCTTCGATACCGGTGGCGTCAACCTGAAGACCCAGGGCGGCATCGAAGAGATGAAGTACGACATGTGCGGTGGCGCCAACGTCATCGGCACCTTCGTCGCTGCGGTCAAGGCCAAGCTGCCGCTGAACCTGGTGGTGGTGGTGCCGGCGGTGGAAAACGCCATCGACGGCAACGCCTACCGTCCGTCCGACGTGATCACCTCGATGTCGGGCAAGACCATCGAAGTGGGCAACACCGACGCCGAAGGCCGCCTGATCCTGTGCGACGCGCTGACCTACGCGCAGCGCTTCGAGCCGGCCGCGCTGGTCGACGTCGCCACCCTGACCGGCGCCTGCATGGTCGCCCTGGGCCACCAGACCGCCGGCCTGATGAGCAAGCACGACGACCTGGCCAACGAGCTGCTGGCCGCCGGCGAGCAGGTGTTCGACCGCGCCTGGCGCCTGCCGCTGTGGGACGAATACCAGCCGATGCTGGATTCGACCTTCGCCGACGTCTACAACATCGGCGGCCGCTGGGCCGGCGCGATCACCGCTGGCTGCTTCCTGTCGCGCTTCGCCGAAGGCCAGCGCTGGGCCCACCTGGACATCGCCGGCGTGGCCAGCGATGAAGGCAAGCGTGGCATGGCCACCGGCCGCCCGGTCGGCCTGCTGAGCCAGTGGCTGCTGGACCAGGCCGCCCGCGCCTGATGCCGTACCCGACCCTGGCCGGCCCCGCCGGCCAGGGCCTCGCCCGGCACTGCCGGGCCCCTGCCTGACCCGGACCCTGCCATGCCCCGCGCCGACTTCTACCTGATCGCCAAGCCCCGCTTCCTGACCGAGCCGTTGCGCCTGGTCTGCGAGCTGGCGCGCAAGGCCAACGACGCCGGGTTGTTCACCCTGGTGCTGGCCCGCGACCAGGCCCAGGCCGAGGAGCTGGACGAACTGCTGTGGGCGTTCGACAACGATGCCTACATCCCGCACCAGATCGCCGGCGAGGACATGGACGAGGAAGAAGCCCTGGTGCTGATCGCCGTGCCGGGCACCGAGGCACCGGCGCGCCCGCTGGTGATCAACCTGCGTGATGAACCCTGGCTGGGCGAGTGCGAGCGCGTACTGGAAGTGGTTCCGGCCGACCCGGAAGCGCGCGAACCGCTGCGCGAACGCTGGCGCCAGTACAAGGCCGCCGGTTACGACCTGAACAAGCACGACATGTAAGTCCAGCGAGGACCCCTTGATGCGCCTGTTGATCGCCCTGATTCTTCCCTGGCTGTCCTTCTTCACCATCGGCCGGCCGTTTGCCGGCATTGTCTGCCTGATCCTGCAGATCACCCTGATCGGCTGGCTGCCCGCCGCCATCTGGGCCGCCTACGCGGTCAGCCAGTACCACACCGACCAGAAGATCCGGCGCGCCCTCGGGCCGCGCTGATCTCCCTTCCGCCTTGATTACCGGTTCCCCCGCATGACCCAACTCGCCTCCAGTTACGACCCGAAGTCCTTCGAGACCGACCTCTACGAGGCCTGGGAGAAGGCCGGCCACTTCAAGCCGTCCGGCACGGGCGAGCCGTACACCATCCTGCTGCCGCCGCCGAACGTGACCGGCACCCTGCACATGGGCCACGCCTTCCAGCAGACCCTGATGGACGCGCTGGTGCGCTACCACCGCATGCGTGGCTACGACACGCTGTGGCAGGTCGGTACCGATCATGCCGGCATCGCCACCGAAATGGTGGTCAGCCGCAACCTGGCGCTGGAAGGCAAGGGCGAGACCCGCGATTCGCTGGGCCGCGAAGGCTTCATCGGCAAGGTCTGGGAGTGGAAGCAGCAGTCCGGCGACACCATCGAACGCCAGATGCGCCGCCTCGGCACCTCCGCCGACTGGTCGCGCAGCACCTTCACCATGGACCCGCAGCCGTCGGCGGCGGTCAACGAGGCCTTCGTGCGCTGGTACGAGCAGGGCCTGATCTACCGCGGCCAGCGCCTGGTCAACTGGGACCCGGTGCTGAAGACCGCCATTTCCGACCTGGAAGTGGAAAGCGCCGAGGAAGACGGCTTCCTGTGGTCGATCGCCTACACGCTGGATGAGGGCCTGAGCTACGAACACGTCGAGCGCGATGCCGACGGCGTGGAAACCCTGCGCGAAACCCGCGACTACCTGGTCGTCGCCACCACCCGCCCGGAAACCCTGCTGGGCGATACCGCGGTGATGGTGCACCCGGAAGACGAGCGCTATGCACATCTGATCGGCAAGAGCGTGGTGCTGCCGCTGACCGGCCGCCGCGTCCCGGTGATCGCCGACGACTACGTGGACCGTGCCTTCGGCACCGGCGTGGTCAAGGTCACCCCGGCGCACGATTTCAACGACTACGAAGTGGGCGTGCGCCACAGCCTGCCGCTGATCAACCTGTTCACCCCGGTGGCGGCGCTGAACGAAAACGCGCCGGAGCGTTTCCAGGGTCTGGACCGCTACGCCGCGCGCAAGGCCGTGCTGGCCGAGCTGGAAGACCTGGGCATCCTGGTCGAGACCAAGGCGCACAAGCTGCAGGTGCCGCGCGGCGACCGTACCGGCCAGGTGATCGAGCCGTACCTGACCGACCAGTGGTTCGTGAAGATGGACGACCTGGCCAAGCGTGGCCTGGAGCTGGTCGAAGACGGCAGCATTTCCTTCGTGCCGCCGAACTGGATCAACACCTACCGCCACTGGATGAACAACATCCAGGACTGGTGCATCAGCCGCCAGCTGTGGTGGGGCCACCGCATTCCGGCGTGGTTCGACGAAGCCACCGGCAGCTGCTACGTCGGTCGCAGCGAAGAGGAAGTGCGGGCGAAGCACAACCTGGGCAGCGACGTGGTGCTGAACCAGGAAAGCGACGTGCTGGAGACCTGGTTCTCCTCGCAGCTGTGGCCGTTCTCCACCCTGGGCTGGCCGAACGAACAGGCCATGGCCGAGCGCGGCTTCGACCGCTACCTGCCGTCGTCGGTGCTGATCACTGGCTTCGACATCATCTTCTTCTGGGTGGCGCGCATGATCATGGCCACCGACAACCTGGTCGGGAAGATCCCGTTCAAGGACGTCTACTTCACCGGCCTGATCCGCGACGGCCAGGGCCAGAAGATGTCCAAGAGCAAGGGCAACGTGCTCGATCCGCTGGACATCATCGACGGCATCACCATCGACGATCTGGTCGCCAAGCGCACCGGCGGCCTGATGCAGCCGAAGATGGTGGAGAAGATCGAGAAGGCCACCCGCAAGGAATTCCCGGACGGCATTGCTGCCCACGGTGCCGATGCGCTGCGCTTCACCATCGCCGCGCTGGCCACCCACGGCCGCGACATCAAGTTCGACATGAACCGCGCCGAGGGCTACAAGAACTTCTGCAACAAGCTGTGGAACGCCAGCCGCTTCACCCTGATGAACACCGAGGGTGCAACGTTCACCGGCGTGCCGACGCCGCGCACCGATGCCGAGCGCTGGATCCTTGCGCGCCTGGCGGCGGTGTCCACCGAGGCGCAGGGCCACTACGCCAACTACCGCTTCGACCTGCTGGCGCAGTGCCTGTACGAGTTCGCCTGGAACGAGTTCTGCGACTGGTTCCTGGAGCTGAGCAAGCCGGCACTGAATGGTGCCGATGCCGCCGACGCCGAAAGCACCCGCCACACTCTGCTGTACGTGCTGGAAGCGCTGCTGCGCCTGCTGCACCCGCTCACGCCGTTCATCACCGAACAGCTGTGGCAGCAGCTGGCCCCGCGCCTGGGCCTGGCCGAAACCACGCTGTCGCTGCGTCCGTACCCCACCGCCGCCGAGTTCGAAGGCGATTTCGCCCAGGCCGAGGCCGACGTGGAATGGCTGAAGGCCGTGATCAGCGCCGTGCGCCGCGTGCGCAGTGAGCTGAACGTCGCGCCGTCCAAGCTGGTGCCGCTGCGCCTGCAGGCCGGTCTGGAGCAGGACCGCGTGCGCATCGAACGTTTCAGCGCCTCGCTGTCGTTCCTGCTCAAGCTGGACAGCATCCAGTGGCTGGCTGAAGGCGAAAGTGCACCGCCGGCTGCCGCCGCGATCGTCGGTGAACTGAAGCTGCTGGTGCCGCTGGAAGGCCTGGTCGATCTCGATGCCGAGCGCGCGCGCCTGGACAAGGAGATCAAGCGCGTGGAAGGCGAGCAGGAGAAGAGCGAAACCAAGCTGGCCAAGTTCACCGACAAGGTGCCGCCGGCGGTGGTCGAGCAGGAACGCGTGCGCCTGGTCGACTGGAACACCCAGCTGGCCGGCCTGCGCGAGCAGCGCGCGAAGCTGTAAGTGCAGGGAAACGCCGGGTACTGCCCGGCGTTTCCTTTTGTAGAGTCGAGCCGTGCTCGACTCATGACAGCAGTCGAGCATGGCTCGACTCTACATTTCCCGCGCATGGCATCATCGGCGGATGCCGCTTTCCATCTTCCTGCTGGTTCTCGCCGCTGCAGCCCTGCACGCCAGCTGGAACGCGATCGTCAAGCGCGGGCCGGACAAGTTCCTCGGCACCGTACTGGTGACCGGCAGTGCCGCGCTGCTGTCGGCTGCCGCCCTGCCCTTCCTGCCATTTCCCGCGGCGCACAGTTGGCCGTGGCTGGGCGCGTCGGTGCTGCTGCAGGTGACCTATTACGGCCTGGTCGCACGTTGTTACCAGCAGGTCGACATGAGCCTGGCCTACCCGCTGATGCGTGGCAGCGCGCCGATCCTGGTCGCGTTGGCGGGCACCCTGCTGGGCGAGCAGCTGCCACCGGCAGCGTGGCTGGGCGTGGTGCTGGTCAGCACCGGCATCCTGTGCATGGCGCTGGGGGCGCGTGGCGGTCAGCTGCGCCTGCCGCTGCTGACCGCGGCGATGATCGCCACCTACACGCTGGTCGATGCGCAGGGCGCGCGTCAGTCCGGCAGCGCACTCAGCTATACGTTGTGGCTGTTCCTGCTGTCGGGCATTCCACTGCCACTGTGGGCGCTGTACACGCGCCGCGGCGCGGTGCTGGACTATGCGCGACAGCACTGGCCGCTGGGGCTGGCCGGTGGCGTCGGCACCACCACCTCGTATGCGATGGCGTTGTGGGCAATGACCCAGGCGCCGGTGGCGATGGTCTCGGCGTTGCGCGAATCGTCGATCCTGTTCGCGTTGCTGATCTCGGTGTTCCTGCTGCGCGAACGGATTCCGCGCGCGCGCTGGCTGGCGGCGGCGTTGATCGTCGGGGGTGTGTTGGCACTGCGGCTGGCGTGAGGAAAGCGTGCCAACCAAGGCTGGCACCTACCATGGTAGGTGATGTGTCGATGACAGCGGAGATCCATCGGTAGTGCCGGCCGCAGGCCGGCAACCCTGCTCCGTTACAGCGGCGGCATCGCCTGCAGGTCGCCGTCGACCAGTTCGATCGCCATCACCACCGCGTCTTCGCGGCCCTGTGCGGCCGGGTAGTAACGCGGGCGGCGACCGATCTCGTTGAAGCCTTCGCTGTGGTATAAGGCCAGCGCGGGTGTGTTGGACGGACGCACTTCCAGGAACACACGCTGCGCCCCCCGGTCGCCGGCCAGCTGTACCAGCGCGCGCAGCAACTGACGTCCGAGCCCACGCGACTGCGTCAGTGGATCGATGCAGACGTTCAGCACATGGGCCTCGTCGGCCGCGATGCTGAGCACGCCATAGCCGATCAGCTGGCCATCACGCTCCATGGCCAGGCCCGGATAGCCCGCACGCAGGCAGTCGACGAAGATGCCGCGGGTCCAGGGAAACGGATAGCCGCGTACTTCAATCGCCATCACCGCGTTGAGGTCGCTCTCGCGCAGCGCGCGCAGGCTGACCGGACCGGGCTGGCTGACCGCACTCATGGCGCACCCCGCTTGCGCAGGGCGCGCAGCTGCGGCCACAGCGCGCGCTTGGCGGCCGGGTCCTGACGCAGCTGGTCCAGCGGCCAGCTGTCCATCAGCGCCTGCGTGGCCGGATCATTGGGATTGCAGCCGGACGCGCGCAGCAAGGCGATCTGCAGGCGATCCGGCAGGCGCACCACCGGCTGCCGGGCATTGCCGCCAGGCAGCGGCCGGGCAGCCGCGGGCGCGGTGTCCGGTGCGCTGACCGGGGTCTCGCGGCGCGCTGGCGCCGGGCGTTCCTGGCGGGAAACCGGTGCGGCCGCAGCCAGAGGTTCGCGCGCGGGTGCGGTTGACGCCCGCGCCTGCTCCGCCGCTGGTGTGGCAGCCGCCTCGGCGTCGGCCACGCTCAGCTGCAGCGCGGCATCCAGCTCGGCGGCCAGCTGGCCGTCGTGATAGACGGTGTAGCCCATGGCCTGCAGCCAGGCCTGCTGGGCCGGTGACCACAGCACGGGCAGGTCCTCGCTCACGCGGCCTCGGGCTTCTTGCGCAGGCGCTGCACGGCCCACATCACCGGGCCCGACAAGGCATACAGGATGCCCACCGCGAACAGCACGCGCGGCAGATCGATGACCGCAATGGCGATCGCCACTGGCACCAGGGCCAGTACCAGGAACGGCACGCGGTCGGAGCGGGTGCCCTTGGCGCCGCCGCCCTTGAAGCTCCAGAAGCGGATGCGGCTGACCATCAGCAGCGCCGCGATGATCGTCACCGCCAGCGCCACGTAGCGCAGCTGGTTGCCGTCCCAGCCCAGGTTGCCATCGGCGAACGCCCAGACGAAGGACATCATCAGGCCGGCCGCGGCCGGGCTGGCAAGGCCGACGAACCAGCGCTTGTCGACCACCGCTACCTGGGTATTGAAGCGGGCCAGGCGCAGCGCCGCGCAGGCGGCATACAGGAAGGCCACGGCCCAGCCGACGCGACCCAGCAGCGGGTCGTCGAACTTCAGCCACGACAGCGACCAGTGGTACATCACCAGCGCCGGGGCCATGCCGAAGCTGACCAGGTCGGCCAGCGAGTCGTACTGCACGCCGAATTCGCTGCTGGTGCCGGTCAGGCGCGCCACGCGCCCATCCAGGCCATCCATCACCGCCGCCACGAACACGGCGATGCTGGCGTTGACGAAGTCCCCGTTGGCCGCGGCGATGATCGCGTAGAAGCCGGCAAACAGGCCGGCGGTGGTGAACAGGTTGGGCAGCAGGTAAATCGTGCGCGAACGCGGCGGCGGTGTGATCGGGTCCATGGAATCCAGTTTAATCGACTTGCCAGTGCTCGGCGCCAATGCTGCAATCGGCGTTCTACGCCCATTCCGTGGAGTTTGCCATGCGTGCCCTGTCCTGCCTTGGATGCCTGCTGCTGTTGGCCAGTGCCAACGCCGTGGCCGGCCCGGTCTATAAATGGAAGGACGCCAATGGCGTGACCCAGTATTCGGAGACCCCGCCGGCGGGCAGGAAGTTCGAGACCCGGGCGCAGGCGCGCAGTCCCCAGGCGGCGGCCAGCGCCGAGACCCCGGCCGCGCCGGTGCCCGAGCAGTGCAGCACCGCCCGCGCCAACCTGGCCCTGCTGGACGGCGGCGGCCAGGTAATGCAGGACACCGATGGTGATGGCAAGGCCGATACCGCGTTGGCTCCGGAGCAGCGCAGCGCGCAGAAGGGATTGGCTGAAGCCGCCATCAAGGCCTACTGCCCGGCGGAGTGAGGGTTATCGGCAGGGCTTGCAGCCCTGCACCCGCAGAGGCGGTAGCAAGGGCAACGTCAAGAGCGGGCATTCCGTGGAATGGCGGGGCGGTGTCGGAGTGCGGGGACGCCGCAAGTACGTCCCTGTAGCAACTGTGTTGCTGGAGAGTCTCAGGCCCGTCAGGTAAACGGGCACGGTAGTGCCGGCCGCT
>NZ_JBDJKU010000078.1:0-17144 GCF_039673015.1 Stenotrophomonas sp. TWI1409 | reverse complement strand
CCCTTGGATAATGGCCGAAGCCGGCCAGCGGCCGGCACGACCGCAGTGCGATCAATCGCCGCCTTGGTCCGCGTTGGCGGCGCAGCTGAAGCTCTTGCGCTTGTCCACCAGGCGGCCCATCAGGCGGTCGCTCAGCGGCAATGCATCGCCATTGAGGCGCCAGTCGTAGATCACGCTGAAGGCCAGCACGCGTGCGACGTACTCGCGGGTTTCCTTGTAGCTGATGGTCTCGATCCACAGGTCCGGGTCATAACCCGGGCGCTGGCCCTGCCAACGCGTGGTCGGGGTCGGGCCGGCGTTGTAGGCGGCGATGGTCACGTACGGCAGACCGTCGTACTTGTTCATCAGCTGGCGCAGATAGGCGGTACCGATGGCGATGTTGGTGTCCGGGTCGTACAGGCTGTCGGCGCCGCCGTAGCCGGTCAGGCCGATCGACTTGGCCACGCCGGCACCGGTGGCCGGCAGCACCTGCATCAGGCCCATGGCGTTGGCAGGCGAGCGCGCGCGCGGGGTGAAGGTGCTCTCGGCGCGGATCTCTGCCGCCACCCAGGCCGGATCGATCGCATTGCGCGCCGATTCGCGGCGGATGGTGGCGTCGTGGTGCAGCGGGAAACGCAGGTCGTACAGGCGCTGTTCCTGCGGCTGCTTGCCGAGTGCGAACACGGCGCGGTCGAACCAGCCATTGTCCTGCGCCACGCGAACGGCGAGGCGGCGCTGGGTGTCATCGAAGCGCGACAGCGCACTGTTCCATTCGGCCACGGCCCAGCCGGCGCGGTCGATCTGGTACAGCGCCATCGCGCGCTGGATGGCTGGGTCGCGCGCGATCACCGTTTGTGCCTGCGCGCTGTCGTTCGGCTTCCACGGGCACAGCGTGTAGCCCTGCTGCAGTTTGTCGGCGGCGAGGAAACCATGGAAGGTCGGTGCGCGCGCGGCCTCGCGGAACAGCGGCTGCGCCTGTTGGGCCTGGCCGGTCTTCTCCAGCATGCGGCCTTCGAAGTAGCGCCAGCGCGGGTCGCTGCGCTGCTTGCTGCCCATCTTGCGGATCGCGGTCAGCGCCGCCGGCCAGTCACCGCGCGACATCGCTTCGCGCACGCGCCACTCGTGCAGGCGTTCGTCGTACGCCGATTCCGGCACCGCGTTGAGGCGCCGCGCCGAATCGGGCAGGTAGGACGCCACCGTCCACAGTGCGATCTGGTACAGCACCTGGCCCTGCTGCTCGGCACTCAGGCCCAGTGCCTGCGCGTACTGAGGCAGCTGCTGTTCGGTGGCGCCGGGATCGGCCTTGGCCAGCTTGGCCAGGCCATCGGTGGCGATGCGCCGGCTGCGCTCGTTGCGCGGCCAGTTCAATGCGCTGGCGTTGGGCTTGTCGACAAACGCGGCGTAATTGTTGGCCAGCGCCAGGTCGGTGGCAGGCAGGCCCCGTGCGGCGCTGCGCATCACAGCGGGTTGCTGGGCGTCGGCGGCAGCGTCGATGCGTTCCCAGCGCAGGGCGTCGCTCAGACCTCCCTGTGCCTGCAGCACGGCAAAAACGGCATCACAGCCGTCCGGCAGCGACTTGCCGTTCTTGCGCCACAGATCCTGCGCTTCACTGATCCACTGCGGATCAACCTTGCCGGTCACCTGGCGCGCGGTCAGCTGCGCACAGCGCAGGCCGGCGTTGTCGGTGGGCGCCCAGTTGGCGAGCAGGGTCGGCCAGTCCTGGCGGCGTGCGACCGAGGGCAGCCATACGCTGCGGAACGTGGTGGCCACGGCCTGGCCGTCATAGCGCTTGAGGAAGGCCTGCGCCTGCGCGGTATCGACGGTGTCGATGTTGCGGCGCAGGTTGGCGTACTCCAGCCAGCCGTATGCCGGATGGCGGCTGAGTGCGGCGGCCTGGCCGGGATCGAACTGGCCGCGTTCGGCGGCAGCGATCGCGGCCTTCAGCTGCGCGTTCTGGGCGTCGAGGGACTGGGCATTGGCGCAGCCGATCAGCAGCGTGGTGGCCAAGGGCAGCAGGGACAGGGCGGTCGAAGAGCGTCGGGTCATGGCGGGCAGCATAGCGGGCAATGGCTGAATTCAGTTTCGCATTGCGTGCACGCGATGGGTCGGCAACGGCAGCTGAATGCTCGTGCAGCAGGCACTGCCTCGCGAGCCTGCGGGCGACGTAGTGTCGAGCTTGGGCGAACGGCCCGGCTGCAGGGAGCGGCACATGGCGTTCAGTAGCGCAGGAAGAAGCGGCCCGCTGGCGGACATCAATGTCACGCCACTGGTGGATGTGATGCTGGTGCTGTTGATCATCTTCATCGTGACCGCGCCGATCGTGGCCCGGCCGATTGCCGTGCAGTTGCCACAGGCCACCGATCGCGTGGTCGACCGTCCCGAACCGCCACCGCCGATCGAGCTGCGCCTGGACGCTGCCAACCAGCTCAGCTGGAATGGCCAGCCGATGGCGATCAGTGAGCTGCAGGCGCGTCTGCAGGCACAGGCGGGCGAACATGCCGGCAACCTGCCGGAGCTGCGCATCGCCACCGATCCGGCGGCCGAATACGAAGGCATGGCGAGGATTCTGGCCGCAGCCGAGGCGACCGGCATGGAGCGCATTGCGTTCGTGCGGTAGTGCGATGTCTCACTGCCGCTCATGCGGTGATTGCTGCATGAGCGGCGCTTCCCCTGCTGACAGCGTCGCATCCAGGATCCGCAGAAAGGCCATTTCAATCTGCGCTGGAACCGGGGTTGGATGTGCTCGCCACCTTCCGGTCCCAGGGGCACGTTCAACGTCGAAAGCAGTCAACTCGGCTCTCTCGAAATCCACCACAACCGTCAATCCCTCTCCCGAGGCCAAGGCCGCATCGTTGGGAGAAGGGCAGTTGTTGCACTCGATCACGCCGCCTGCTCTCGATTCGCCCGCCAGGGAAAAAAGCAGCGTCATCACCGTCGTGACACCCAGCACCGCACTCACCGCTTTCATGATCGACCCTCCCGCGAATGGCTGGAGGTGCGAGTCTGCGCTGGATCGACTAGCGGCGCCTTCTGAAAGAGGGAATTTCAAACTATTCCTGAAACGGTCCGGCAGAGACCCTTTCCATGAATGTGGCAGCCCCCGGCGCGCGCTGTCGCAGCCGGCATCAAGGCTGCCTGTCGTGAACAATATCGTCCGGTCATAACCTGCAGCCATCTGACGCAATCGGCCTGCAATTGCGTCAATTCCGCGTGAAAGAGTGTCGATCATCACGCCGCGATTTTTACCACTTGTTTACAAAGGAGACGGCGCCGCCATGCAGGGAGGGAGTGCGGCAGCCCATGTCCCGACATTCCTTTGGAGAGAGAGCGAATGAATCACCTGCACCACCGCCCTTTGGCGGTTGCCGTCGCGCTGTGCGTGATGACCCTGGCACCGTTGGGTGCCGCTGCACAATCCACCACCAACCTCGATGCGGTGGAAGTCACCGGTACCCGCATCAAGCGCGCTGAAGTCGAAGGCCAGGTGCCGATCCAGACGCTGACCCGCGGTGATATCGAACGCACCGGCCTGACCTCGATCGGCGAAGTGCTGCAGCAGCTCACCGGTTCCGGTTCCGCGCTCAATGCCAAGTTCAATTCGTCCGGCAACTTCGGCTTCCCGCCCGATGGCAGTGGTGTAGGTGCTGGCTCGGCGCAGGTGGACCTGCGCCATCTGGGCGCCAAGCGCGTGCTGGTGCTGGTTGACGGCATCCGCTGGGTCAATGAGTCGTCCGCCTCCGGTGTGGGCTCGGCCACCGACCTCAACACCATTCCGCTGGCCATCGTCGAGCGCATCGAAGTGCTCGAAGATGGCGCGTCGTCGCTGTATGGCTCCGATGCCATTGCCGGTGTGGTCAACATCATCACCCGCCGCGACTTCGATGGCGGCCAGGTGACCCTGAACTACGGCGAGTACAGCAAGGGCGATGGCACGCAGAAGGGCGTGGATCTGGCCTGGGGCAAGAGCGGCGACCGCTTCAGCCTGTTCCTCGGCGCCAGCTGGACCAAGCAGGATCCGGTGTTCGCCAAGGACCGCGAGCAGTCGCGCTTCCCGATTCCCGGCACCGGCCTGGCCTTCGGCAGCGGTGGCATTCCGCAGGGCCGTTTCATGTTCACCGACCCGAACACCGGTGCGGTGCAGAACATCGTGCCCAATACCGGCGTGAGCAACCCGCGCTACGACGGCAGTGCCGGCTGCGCGCGCACCGATGACTATCACTGCTTCACCAGTGCTGATCGCTTCAACTTCGCCGAATACAACATGGTGCTGACACCGTCAGAGCGTAAGGGCCTGTTCGGTCAGTTCCGCTTCGACATCACCGACAACGTGCAGTGGTACGTCAAGGCACTGGGCAACCGCCGTGAGTCGACCAACCAGGCCGGCCCGGAGCCGCTGTTCTTCGGTCCCGATGGCGCCACCGGCAATCCGCTGGCCGACAACATCACCGTGTCTGCACTCAACCCGTACAACCCGTTCGGCTTCGACCTGGTCTCGGGTGACAACCTGAGCCTGATCGGTCGCCGTCCAGTAGAGGGCGGCGCGCGCGTGTTCAAGCAGGAAGTGGACACCACGTATTTCGCCACCGGCTTCGTCGGCAACTTCCAGGCGGCTGACCGCAGCTGGTACTGGGACGTCAACGGCATGTACAGCAAGAACAAGGCCGAACAGACCAACTACGGCAGCTACAACATCTACAACGTCAACATGGCGCTGGGCGATCCGTCCGTCTGTGCGGCGACGCCGGGCTGCGTGCCGCTGAACATCTTCGGCGGTGCCGGTTCGATCACTCCGGACATGCTGAAGTGGATCCAGCCGGTGGTGCGTGACCGCAGCCAGAACGAACTGAGCCTGTTCACCGCCAACCTGTCCAGCGACCTGTTCACGCTGCCGGCCGGCCCGGTGTCGTTCGCTACCGGCTTCGAGTATCGCAAGTACGAGGGTTCGTACCAGCCCGATCCGCTGACGGTGGCGGGCCACTACAACGGCGTGCCTTCGCAGCCGACATCCGGCTCGTATGACGTCAACGAGGCCTACCTGGAGTTGAGCGTGCCGATCTTCGCCGACTCTTCATTCGGCAAGAAGCTGGACCTCAGCCTGGCCGGCCGCTATTCGGACTACTCCACCTTCGGTGGCGAATTCACGCCCAAGTACGGCCTGCGTTGGCAGGTGACCGACGATTTCGTGCTGCGCACGACCTATGCCGAGGGCTTCCGTGCACCGTCGATCGGTGAGTTGTACGGTTCGGCCGCGCGTGCCGACCTGCAGTTGTTCGATCCATGCTCGGTGGGCCTGGGCGGTACGCCGCCGCGCGGCAGCGCCGCCAACTGTGCCGCGCTGGGCGTGCCGGCCGGCTTCCAGCAGGCCAACTCGCAGATCTCGGTGACCACCGGCGGCAACCGCGAGCTGGATCCGGAGCGCTCGCGCAGTTTCAGTGCCGGTTTCGTGTGGAGCCCGTGGTTTGGCAACAACACCTCGTGGTCCGAGCGCTTCGACGTGGAGGTGACCTTCTATCGCCATGCCATCGATGGCGCGATCCAGGCAATCAACGCGCAGACCCAGCTGGACCTGTGCGTGGAAACGCTGGATCCGATCTACTGCGATGGCATCACCCGCGCCAATACCGGTGCAGTGAGCAGCTTCAACAACCGCCTGACCAATCTCGGCTCGATCAAGACCGATGGCTGGGACGTGGATCTGTTCTGGACGTTGCCGCAGAGCTCGATCGGCCAGTTCAAGCTGGGCTGGAAGAACACGTTCGTCGGTCGCTACGAGGCCACCGGTGCGGCGGGCCAGAAGCAGCCGCAGAAGCCGGGCGTGGAAGTGGCCGACAGCTCGATTCCGGAATGGACCAGCAATGCCAGCATCGGTTGGACGCTGGACCGCTGGAGTGCCAACTGGACCGTTCGGCATATCTCCGAATTGACCGAGAACTGCGGTGACGCCTCTGTATTCCCGGTCTGCAGCAACCAGGCCGCAGGCACCAATACGCTGTCGGCCACCACCTTCCATGACATGCAGGTGGGCTACAAGATCGACTGGATGAAGGGGCTGCAGCTGACCGCTGGCCTGAACAACGTGTTCGACAAGGATCCGCCGATCTGCCTGTCGTGCTCGTTGAACGGTTACGACGCTTCGACCTATGACATCCCGCGTGGCCGCTACTGGTACCTGCGCGCGGACCTGCGTTTCTGATGAAGGGACGGCGCCGGGCTCAGCCCGGCGCCGTTGCAGCGTCGAGCCATGCTCGACTCCATGAAGGTGGTCAATCCGGAATGTCCTGTTCCGGGTCATCCTGTTCAAGGCTGGCACGGCGGAACGCGGTGCGTGCCCATCCCAGCCCGGCCACGATCATCATCGGCCCGACCGCGAAGGCGGGCAGTGAGGGAATGCGGAACTGTGGCAGTGTTTGGACCAGCAGGTTGTACAGGATCCAGGCCACCAGGATCAGGCCGATCCCCGCGCACAACAGTCCGAACAGCACCTGTGGAATGCCCATTGCCAATCCCAGCGCGCGCTCGGAGC
Organism: Stenotrophomonas sp. TWI1409; assembly: GCF_039673015.1. Taxonomy (NCBI): domain Bacteria; kingdom Pseudomonadati; phylum Pseudomonadota; class Gammaproteobacteria; order Lysobacterales; family Lysobacteraceae; genus Stenotrophomonas; species Stenotrophomonas sp. TWI1409. The sequence goes on along the minus strand of NZ_JBDJKU010000078.1, from coordinate 10,642 downwards.
GGGTGGGAGTGGGGATGGCGCGCAGTTCACGGCCCAGATCGAACCAGAACAGGATCGCTCCGGGCAGGCCGATCAGCAGAAGCAGGATGAAGTAGCCATTGCCTGTAGCGACCATCAGCGGCAGCGAAGAGAACAGGGCCACGAGCGAGAGACCGAGTTTCGTGCGGGTGCGCATGGCCGGTCGTCCTGGAGGGGAAAGGCGCGGAGGTATCCGTCTGCGCGACGCTACACCTGCAAGGGCAGCGCGGCAAAGGGGGCGCCGAGCGCCCCCGTTGTGGTGTCGAGCCGTGCTCGACGACCCCGTGTGATCGAGTCGAGCATGGCTCGACGCTACAAGGCCGGTTGGATCAGAACGCCCAGGTGAACGTCAGCGAGCCATTGCGGCCGTCGCCGTAGGCACCGTAGCCGGTGATCTGCGAGTAGTACTTCTTGTCCAGCAGGTTGTTGAGGTTGGCCTGCACGCTGAACTCCGGCGAGATGCGGTAGCGCACGAAGGCACTGACCAGCGCGTAGCCTTCCTGTTCGAAACGGCCCACTACCGGCGCAGCGTAGTAGATGCGGTTCTGCCAGTTGGCACCGCCGCCGACGGTCAGTTCCTGCAGCGATTGCGGGGTGTAGCTGGTGAACAGCTTCAGCGCGGTCTGCGGCAGGTTGGTGTTGATGTCGGCGCCGTTGATGTCCTTGGCCACGTAACGTGAAGCACCGAAGGTCGCGTTCCAGCCCGGTGCCAGTTCGCCATTCACTTCGAACTCGAAGCCACGGCTGACGGTGCCACGTGCAGCGATGTAGGCGGTCTCGTTCATTTGCCCGTCGACCTTGTCCATGGTTGCCTGGCCAACGTTGTCCTGCTCGATGCGGAACACTGCCACGGATGCATTCAGCCGGTTGTCGAACCACGCGCCCTTGACGCCGACTTCGTAGCTCTTGCCATCGACCGGATCGAGGTAGCTGCCCTGCTTGTTGCGCAGCGTCTGCGGCTGGAAGATCTCGGTATAGCTGGCGTAGGCGGAGTAGGTATCGTTGATGTCGTAGACCAGGCCGGCATACGGCGTGGTCACTTTGTGCGAGCGGTCGTTGCCTTCGTCTTCGCTCTTCCAGTCGGTGTAGCGCGCACCGATGATCAGCTTCAGTGGATCAGCCAGCGACAGGCGTGCGGCGGCATAGCCGGCCTTCTGGGTGATGGTGCCCTGGCTGGCAAGCTTCAGCGGTCGCCAGTTCGGCTGCGGGAAATCACCGGTCCAGCCGAAGTAGCTGGCCAGCGGCAGGTACTGTGCATTCGGATCGTTGAAGTCAGGCTGGAAATCACCATAGTTGGCGAACTCACGCTTGTTGTAGCTCAGGCCGGCCATGAACTGGTGCTCGCGGCCGAACAGCTGGAACGGCCCATCGATGTAGCCATCGATGCCATCAACCTTGCGCTCGGTGTTGTAGAAGCCGGCCATCGGCGTGATGCCGGCGCCCGTGGTCTTGTTGAACGCGGTGTAGGCCGGATAGAACAGCTTGTCGTCGGCCTTGGTGCGGTCGTGGGTGGCGCCGATCTTGAACTTCCAGCCGTTGCTGAAGGCATGCTGCAGGGTGGCGAACGCACGCTTGCTGGTGGTGTCCCAGTAGGTCCAGTCCGGCGACGGATTGAACGAGGTCGGATAGTTGGTCGGGCTGCCATCGGCGTACCACATCGGGAAGCCGCCCCAGGTCGCGCCGTTGGCGCGCTTCTGCTGGTAGTCGTAGCCTACGCTGAGCTGCGTGTCCGGGGTCAGGTCGGCGTCGATGACGGCATAACCCAGCGTCTTGCGCTGGTTGTAGCGGTCCATCTGACCATCGGTGTCCAGGTAGCTGCCGATCACCCGGCCGCGCACCGTGCCACTGGCGTTCAGCGCGGTGCCCACGTCCACGGTGGTGCGTGTGCGGCCCCAACTGCCGACGTTCACCGAGATGCTGCCGGTCAGTTCTGCGCTGTCGGCGTGTTTGCGGATGAGGTTCACCGAGGCGGACGGATTGCCGGCACCGCTGAGCAGGCCGGTAGCGCCGCGTACCACTTCCACGCGGTCGTACAGCGCAAGATCGAGGCCGGAATCGCCGTAGCTCCAGTTCTGCACCATCTGCGTCGGCAGGCCATCGAACTGGTAGGCATCGATGTAGAAGCCACGCGCGTAGAACTCGGTGCGCTCGCTGTCGGACTGGGTGCTGGTCACGCCGGTGGTGTTGGCCAGCACGTCGATGATGTCGTCCAGCTTCTGATCTTCGATGCGCTGGTGGCTGATGATGCTGACCGACTGCGGGATCTCGCGCGGTGCCAGATCGAAGCGGGTACCGGCCGAGGTGCGGCGCACCGAATAGCCTTCGGCACGTTCGCCCTTGACCACCACCTTGTCCAGCGTGGTCGGATCGGCGGCGGTGTCGGCGAAGGCGGCCGGGGCCACGGCGCAGAGAACGGCAAGCACGGCAACGGACAGCCGCTGCGGCTGCACGGTAAGGAAGGCGGGACGGGTCATGGGGGTCCTGGACGAGCACGCGCGTTCGGCCGGCATCCAGAAGGCGAGGCGCTACGGGTAGGGGAAGGGCGGGCAGGCCGTCCTGGCACCACCGGAAACGAAAGAAATGGTAATACGAACAATTCCTATTTACAAATCATGAACGGATCGATCCGCGGGGGCGCAATGGTGGTCAGCGCAGCAGCGGCAACGGGTCGCGGGGGCCGTTCGTGCCGTAGATGCCCCAGTGCAGATGCGGCGGCGTGCCCTTGGCATTGCCGCTGTCGCCCACGTGGCCGAGCAGCTCACCGGCCTGCACCACCTGGCCGCGCGCCAGGCCCTCGGCCCAGCCTTCCAGATGCGCGTAGTAGTAGCGTTCCCGCCCGGGCCCGATCACCCAGACCTGGCGACCACCGAGGCCGCGTTCGCTGACATCCGCGATGACGCCGGCAGTGACGCTGCGCACCGGCGTGCCGCGCTGGGCGAAGATATCGATGCCGGCGTGGGAGCGGTCGCGGCCGCGCGGCGCGCCGAAGGTATCGGCGATCTGGCGGGGGCGCACACCCTCCACCGGCACCGGGAGGTCGGTGGCCGGCGGCATCTGCGCGAGTGTCCACAGCATCTTTGGTGCGGCGGCCCAGGGACTGTTCCACAGCGCCATCGCGGCAACGACGGCAATGGCCAGCCACAGACCGCGCAGCAGCCAGCGGCGCAGGCGACCGGCAGGAGAGGACGGAGTGCTCATGGTCTCCGACTGTAGCGTCGAGCCATGCTCGACGGCTGTTGCTCTGCGGTAAAAGCGCAGTCGAGCATGGCTCGACGCTACAGAACCGGTGCCAGCGGGACCTCGAAACTCCGCTTCAAGGTGCCCAGTGCCACCGAGGTACGGAAGCGCTCGATGTTGTCATCGCCACCGAACAAGCGCTCGGTGATCGCCTCGTACTCCTCCATCGACGCCGCTGAAAGCAGCAGCAGGAAATCGCCATCGCCGGTGATCGAGTAGCACTGCTGCACGGCCGGGTCGTCCTGCACGCGGCGCTTGAACGGCGCCACCCGCTCGCGCTGCTCGCTGACCACGCGCACCTCGACGATGATGGTCAGCGGCCGCCCGACCTTGGCGGCGGCGACCACCGCTACATTGGCCGCGATCACGCCGCTGTCCTGCAGGCGCTTGATGCGGCGCTGCACGGCCGGGGTGGACAGGTGCACGGCCTCGGCGATTTCGCGCTGCGGCAGGGTGTTGTCCCGCTGCAGCAGGTCGAGGATGGCGCGGTCGAAACTGTCGAGCACGGGGGCGATGGCCATGGCGAGCAGAAGTTGCACGAACGGGCCGTCAATTGAGCCAAGTGCTCGGCGCCGGCGCAATAGACTTTGCGCATGCAGACCTCACGACTCGCGCCGATGTTGCCGGCGCTGGCGGTGCTCGGCTCGGTCACCTCGCTGGCCATCGGCACCTCCTACGCAAAACACCTGTTCCCGCTGATCGGTGCCCAGGGCACCAGCGCGCTGCGCGTGGGCTTTTCGGCGCTGTTGCTGCTGCTGTTCTGGCGGCCATGGCGCTGGAAGACCAGCCGCGTGGATGCGATTACCATCCTGCGCTACGGGCTCACCCTGGGCCTGATGAACCTGCTGTTCTACATGGCCCTGCGCACGATTCCCTTCGGCATCGCGGTGGCCATCGAGTTCACCGGGCCGCTGACGGTGGCGATGCTGTCATCACGACGACCGATCGACTTCCTGTGGGTGGGCTGCGCGGCGGTGGGGCTGCTGTTGCTGTTGCCGATCGGTGGCGGCCCGGCGCTGGATCCGGCCGGCGTGCTGTATGCCATGGGTGCGGCGGCGTGCTGGGGCCTGTACATCGTGTTCGGCAAGCGTGCCGGCCATCTGCACGCCGGGCATTCGGTGTCGCTGGGGCTGCTGGCGGCGTCGCTGGTGGTGGTGCCGGTGGGCGTGGTGCATGCCGGCGCCGCACTGCTCGATCCGAAGATCCTGGCCGCTGGCCTGCTGGTGGCGTTGGTGTCCAGCGCGATCCCGATGTCGCTGGAGATGATGGCGCTCAAGCGCCTGCCCAAGGAGACCTTCGGCATCCTGATCAGCATGGAGCCGGCAGTAGCCGCGCTGTGGGCGATGCTGCTGCTGCACGAGCACCTGCATGGATTGCAGTGGCTGGCGATCGGCTGCACGGTGCTGGCCTCGGTGGGCAGCACGATGACCGCGCGGCGGCTGAAGGTGCCGGTGGTGCAGGCGGGGTAGCGCCGGGCCATGCCCGGCGGAGAGCGTGCCAACCAAGGTTGGCAGCCACCAGGAGCGGTCAGCGCAGGGCGTCCGCCGGGACGTCGATCTGCATCGCCAGGGCGAGGTGATCGGAGAACGCGGCCGGTACGGCTTCCACGGTGCGGGTCTGCAGGCCGCTGCTGACCAGGATGTGGTCGATGGCGCGATCGGGGCGCCAGCTGGGGAAGGTCGGCACGATGCAGCCCGGTGGTTGCAGGCGGGTCTTCTGGTACAGCACCTGCATTTCCGGGCGTTCGGCCAGGCAGTTGAAGTCGCCCATCAGCACCGCATTGGGATGGTCGGACAGCAGCTCGGCGATGAAGCCCAGCTGCGACATCCGCGAACCCGCGCCCAGCGACAGATGGGCTACCGCTACCGCCAGGCCATCGGCGCCGTCGCCGAACTTGGCCAGCAGCACGCCGCGCCCGCCGATGCGGCCGGGCAGGGCGTGATCCTGCACTTCCACCGGTTCCAGCTTGCTCAGCAGGCCGTTGGCGCTGGAGGCGACCCCGCCCATGCGCCGGTTCGGCTGGTGGCTCCAGTAGTTGAAGCCGGCACGCTGGGCCAGGTAGTGGGTCTGGTTGGTGAAGCCCGAGCGCAGGCTGCCCGGGTCGGCCTCCTGCAGGCCGACGATGTCATGTTCGCGCGCCAGGGTGGCGATCGCGTCCAGGCTGCTGCGCTTGCGGCCCGCCGGCAGCGCATGTGACCAGCTGCGGGTCACATAGTCGCTGTAGCGGCGGGTACTTGAGCCGGCCTGGATGTTGGCCGTCAGCAAGCGCAGGGTCCGTGTACGGGGGGAATTCACGGCCGGGAAACGCTTCTCTTGGATCAGTGAGCCTGGGCCGCACCGCGTTCGCGGGCGATCAGGTGGTCGGCAATGCGCAGCATGTCCGGGAAGCTCTTGCCCTTCACCAGGTACTTGCCGTTGACGATGATCGACGGGGTGCCGCTGATCTGGCTGCGCTGGGCGAACTGCTTGGCCGAGTTGGTCTTGGCATTCACCGCGAAGCTGCCCATGGTGGCGGCGAACTGCTTCGGATCCACGCCGTAGGCACCGTAGAACTTGGCGATGTCGTCAACCGAATCGGTGCCGCGCTCGCCTTTCAGGGTCTTCTGCGAATGGATGGCAGCGTACAGGGCTTCGTGGGTCTTCTCCTGCACGCCCAGGGTCTGCGCGGCGTAGAAGGCACGGGCGTAGTTGTCCCAGGTACCGCCGAACATGGCCGGCACGTAGACGAAGTTCACGTCGCTCGGCAGGCCGGCCTTCCACGGGCCGACCAGCGGCTGGAACGCGGCGCAGGCCGGGCAGACATAGCCGAAGATCTCGGTCACTTCGATCTTGCCGGCGGCCGGCTGGAACGGCTGGCCGTTCGGGATCACCTGGTAGTCGGCGCCTTCCACCGGGGCCGGGCCGGTCAGTGCGGTGGTGGTCGGGGCCGGTGCAGCGGCCGGGGCGGCTTCAGCCGCGGCCTTCTCGCCTTCGGCAGCGGCCGGGGCGGCGCCTTCGCTGCCAGCGGCCGGAGCGGCCGGTTCGGTGGTCGCCGGAGCTGCAGCCGGTTCGGCCGGGGCCGCGGTGGTGTTGGTGCTGCCGTCGTCGGCCTTGCAGGCCGCCAGGATCGGCAGCAGCGCTGCGAGGGCGAGGGCGTAACGGATCTTCATGGAAACGTCTCCAGCATCTGGAAAGGTGGGGCCGGCGTCATGCGCCGGCCAGGGGGAAATGATGACACGCGGCGGCGACAGCGCCGTGTCGGTGGTGGGTGTTGGTTCAGCGGCCGCGGGCTGCGCGGGCCTGGGCGATCAGCGCCGAGGCGATGCGCAGCTGGTCGTCGAAGCTGTCGCCACGGACCAGGTACTGGCCGTTGATGATCAGCGCCGGGGTCCCGGGGATCTTGGTGCGCTGGGCGAACGCGCGGGCGGCATCGACCTTCTTCTGTACGGCATCGCCGCGCAGGGCCTGCAGGTAACGGTCCGGGGTCACGCCATAGGCCTTGTAGAAGTTGGCGAGCTCATCGGCCGAGACGTTCTGCATCGGCAGCGAGCCGTCCTGGTGCAGGGCCTTGAACACGGCGGCATGGCTGCGCTTGGCCACGCCGACTTCGTCGGCGGCGTAGTAGGCCAGTGCCCAGGCATCCCAGGCGCCGCCGAAGGCTGCCGGTACCGGAGTGAAGCGCACATCGGCCGGCAGCTTGGCTGCCCAGGCTTCCAGCTGCGGTTCGAAACGGGCGCAGTGCGGGCAGGTGTAGCCGAAGACCTCGACCACCTCGATCTTGCCGGCCAGCGGCTGGAACGGGCCCGGCTGGGCGATGCGCTCGTAGTCCTTGCCTTCGACCAGCGGGGCATTGGCGGGGGTGGCGGCGCAGGCTACCAGCGGCAGCAGCACCAGCAAAGACAACAGCAGGCGGGAAATCAACCTCATCGACACGCATCTCCGTTGAAAAAAGCAACGCCGGCGCGGTCGCCGGCGTGAAGGAAACATACCGCAGCCGCGGGCCGGCGTGGCGACCCGGGCCGACCAGTGGTGGTCAGGGGGCGGCAGCCGGTTGTGCCGGCGCGGTGGCAACGGCCACGTCGTCGGCCTTGTTGTGCAGGCCCTGCAGGTAGCTCGACAGCGCCTGCACCTCCTGCTCGCTCAGCTTCTGCGCAACCGCAGCCATGATCTGGAAGTGCGCCTTGTCGGTCTCGTTGGTCTGGCCGGCCTGGTATTCCTGCAGGCGGCGCGCGACATAGCTGGCGTGCTGGCCACCGATGTGCGGATAGGCCGGCCCCGGATTACCGGCGCCGCTGGGGCCGTGGCAGGCCATGCAGGCCGGCAGGCCGCGTTTGGCGTCACCGCCACGGTACAGCTGCTGGCCGATCTCGTAGAACTTCATGCCCTTGTAGGGGCCGTCGGTGACCGCCGTGTCATCGGCGATGCCGGCAGTGGCCTTCTGCGTGGCGAAGAACGCGCCGATGTCGCGCATGTCCTGCGGGGTGAGGTTCTGCACGAACGGCACCATCGCCACCGCCGCGCCGGAGCTGCGCTGCCCGTTGGCGATCAGGGCCATCTGCTGGGCGACGTAGCGTTCGCTCTGGCCGGCGATGGACGGGTACATCTCCACCGTGGAATTGCCGTCGGCGCCATGGCAGGCCGCGCAGGCCGAGGCCTTGGTCTGGCCGGCCTTGGCATCGCCCCAGTGGGTCTTGCTGAAATCGACCTCCAGCGAGGCGGTGTTGATCGGCCCGTTGTCGGGCAGCGGGGTCAACGTGGTCTGCGCGAACGCAGCAGCGGCAACAACTATGGCAGTGGCAAGGGCGGATACGGCAAGAACGCGAGCGTGGCGCATGCTGAAGCTCCGTATGGACCGGGCCGGGCGGTGGCCGCCGGCATCGCCCGGATTATCAACGCCGTTTCCGCGCACGGTCAACGCAGCAGTGCAGCATTTTCCCGGCGGAGGGCCCGGGGCCGGGCGCGCGGTGCCACAACATGCGATCCTATGCACATGTCATTGCTCATCGAACGCGCTCAATACCACCTCTCTGCCCACAACATGGGGCAGCTGCCGCCCGATGAGGGGGCCGAAGTGGCCTTTGCGGGCCGCTCCAACGCCGGCAAGTCCAGTGCTCTCAACGCATTGACCCGCCAGAACAGCCTGGCCCGGGTCTCCAAGACCCCCGGCCGCACCCAGCAGCTGGTGTTCTTCCAGGTGACCCCGGAAGCCCATCTGGTCGATCTGCCCGGTTACGGCTACGCCAAGGTGCCGCTGGACCTGCAGGCGCACTGGCAGGCCTTCATCGACCGCTACTTCCGCACCCGCAATGCGCTGAGGGGCCTGGTGGTGGTGATGGATATCCGCCACCCGCTGAAGGACTACGACCGGCAGATGCTGGCCTATGCCGTGCAGCGTGGCCTGCCGGCGCATGCGTTGCTGACCAAGGCCGACAAGCTGAGCCGCAGCCAGCAGATGCAGACCCTGCAGAAGGTGCGCAAGGAACTGCACTCCTCCTTCGGTGATACGGTCAGCGTGCAGGTGTTCTCCGGCGCCGCCCGCACCGGTGTGGACGAAGCCCGCGGCATCATCGGCGGCTGGCTGGGGCTGGAATAAGGCGGCCAGCGGTCGCCTGCCTTTTCATCGGGGTGTACGGATGGAAGGATTTGCAGCAACGTTCTGGCAATGGCACGGGGCGGGTGACGGTGCCCGCGTCGAAGCGGCCTGCACCTTGCTCTCTGCCCTCGATTTCCTCCAGCAGGACGCATTGGGCCAAGCGGCAAAGCTGCCGCAGTGTCTTGCCTGTGAGGTCCAGTCGTCGGTCCTGATGCCTCTGGTGGCCGTCATGGACGGTCTGGCCGATCAGGTGCCGCCATTGGGCCAGCAGGCGCTGCTGAGGCTTCGCGCATCCTGCGCTGAGCTTGATGCGACCTCGCTCAGCTGTTCTGATGACGGGATCTTCGAACACGCGCAGTGGCAGGCGATCCGGATGGACGCGCGGCAAGCGGGTTTGTACTTGGCGCTGCAGGAACTGTTGCCGTACCTGGACGAACTACGGGACGCGCAGCGCTCGGCACCCGGCCGGTAGGGCCGGGCATGGCCCGGCGCGACCGGTCTGCTTCCGGGTAGTACCGGCCGCTGGTCGGCGATACCTCATTTCAACGGCGAATACTCCGCCGGCACCCACGCATAGGCCTTGCCCTCGCCACGCACATGGCCCAGACCGGGGAATGGCAGGTGCGCACCGGCCACCCACCAACCGTTGGCGGTGGCCTGCTGCAGCAGGCCGCGACGGCTGGCGATGGCCGCCTTGCGGTCCGAATCGGCCTCGAAGGCCGCCTCCGGGTGCGCGAACTGCACTGCGTGGAAGTGCAGCACATCACCCCACACCAGTAGCGACTGGCCCTGGCTGTCGAACCGGTAGGAGACATGGCCGGGCGTATGGCCATGGGTGTCCATCGCCACCGCGCCACCGGGCAGGGCATCGCCGGGGTTGAAGGTACGCAGGTGGCCGCTGGCCTGGTAGGGCGCTACCGCGTTGCGCGCCAGCGGGAAGGCAAAGCGCACGCCCTGCGGCGCGGTGGCCTCGCTGGCCGGGTTGAGCCAGTAATCGGCATCGGCCTTGGACAGCCACACCGTGGCGTTCGGGTAGGCCGGCTTGCCCTGCGCGTCGAGCACGCCGCACAGATGGTCCGGATGGGCGTGAGTCAGCAGCACCTCATCCACCTCGGCCGGGTCCACGCCGGAGGCGCGCAGGTTGCCCAGCACCTGGCCCAGGCCGGGGCCGAAGCACTGCGCGGTACCGGTATCGACCAGGGTCAGGTGGTTGCCCTGGCGCACAAGGAAAGCATTGATCGCGGTCTGCAGGCCCTTCTTGTCTTCGGGCACGTAACGGCCTTCCAGCAGGCGGCTGACCAGCGTCGGCGGCACGCCCACGACTTCCTGCCGGCCCAGCGCGACCACGCCATCGAACAGGGCGGTGACCTGCAGCGCACCGACGCGCTGGTGGTAGACGCCTGGGACCTGCTGGGTGGGGGCAGGCGACGTGGTTTCGGCCAGCGCGGCCAGTGGCAGGGATGACAGGGCCAACAGCAGGGCGCGGTGCAGCGGCAGGGGACGCAGGGTCATGGTGGTTCTCGGTGGACGACGGGCGGTTCCGTTGCCGTATAGCGTGCCGTGGTCGACGTGTGTGCGGCGCTCAAACCACTACGCGGAATGCTCAGGGAAGGGGTGTTGTCTGCAGGGCTGCGCCCTGCACCCGCAGAGGCAACAGCAACAGCCGAAGCAACAGCAACAGCAACAGCAACAGCCGAGGCAACAGCAACAGCGGGCTATCCGTGGGATGGCGGGGTGGGTCCGGTTGCGGGGGCCGCTGCAAGTACGTCCATGTAAGCTCGGTCGCCGCATCCATGCGGCTCACGCCCCCGCAAC
>NZ_JBDJKU010000077.1:0-18513 GCF_039673015.1 Stenotrophomonas sp. TWI1409 | reverse complement strand
CTGCTCTGGTGGGTGTCGACCGTGGTCGACACAGTATATCCACGCCATGCGTGGTTGACTCATTCGATATCTGACAGAAGTGTCGACCAAGGTCGACACCTACCAACAGCCGCGGAGATCTGTCGGAGGTGGGGCGGTGTCGGAGTGCGGGGTGTCAGCCGCATGGATGCGGCTGCCAAGCTTACAGGGACGTACTTGCAGCGTCCCCGCACTCCGACACCGCCCCGCCATCCCTCGGATAGCCGCTGTTGCTGTTGCTGTTGCTTCGGCCGTTGCCGTTGCCTCTGCGGGTGCAGGGCGCAGCCCTGCCGAACCCCTTCAAATGTCTGTGGGAGCCAGTCCGTACTGCTCGGCGAAGCGCTTGCTGAAACTCGCCGCAGACCGGTAGCCCGCGCGTGCTGCGACGGTCTTCAATGGCAGGTCCGTGGTGTAGAGCAGCTGCATGCCATGCGCCAGCCTGGCCTCGGTGAGCAGCTGGCGCAGGCTGGTGTCCTCGGCGGCGAGACGACGACGCAGGGTCGCACCGCTCAGCGCGAACTGTTCTTCCACATCACGCGATTGCCAGTCGCGTGCCGGTTCGGCGGCGATGCGGTCGCGGATCTGTTCGCCCAGGCTCGGCGCCTGCGGCAGCAGCAGGTTGCCGTGGCCCTGCCGGCACAGGGTCAGCACCAGCGAGGCCAGGGCCAATCGTGCCTCGCTGTAGCGGCCGTCCTGCAGCGATTGCCGCCACTGCCGCAGCACCGGGCCATGGTCGATCAACGGCAGACGTGCCATCGCCTGGCCAGGGGCGGGAAGGTCCTCGCTCCACAGCGTGCGTGCGGCCGCCAGCACTTCGGCACACAGCGGCACGATGGCACTGAGGTAGCGGCCGGTCCCCGGGTCGGGCGTGTTGACCACATCGATCCGGCAGCGCTGGGTCAGCAGCAGGATGTCGCCGGGGATGAATTCCAGCGACTGGTGCGCGGTGCGCACCTGCTTGCGGCCCTCCAGCAGGATCGCGAACTGCGGTTGCGGAATCTCCACCGAGCTGGCGCCATGCTCGCGACGGGCGGTGATGCAGGCATAGCCTTCGGCGCGCTCACAGCCTGCCAGACTGGCCATCTCGGCCAGCAGTGCGGTGGCCGGGGGCAGCATGGCGGTCATGTCACGTGTGCGCCGAGCAGGCGACCGACGCCGGCGGCCGCGGCCATCGCCAACGCGCCCCAGAACATCACCCGGATCGCGCCGCGTACCGGCGGTGCGCCGCCGGCCTGGGCCGCCATCGCGCCGGTCAGGCACAGGCCGAGCAGGGTGCTGGCGGTGGTCATCATCGCGACCTTGTCGACCGGCGCGAGCAGCGCGGTCAGCACCGGCAGTGCCGCACCACAGGTGAAGGCGCCGGCCGAGGCCAGCGCTGCCTGCAGCGGGCGCGCGCGCAGGGTATCGGTGATGCCCAGCTCGTCGCGGGCGTGGGCGCCCAGTGCGTCGTGGGCGGTGAGCTGCTCGGCCACCTGCCGCGCCAGCGCCGGCTCCAGGCCGCGGTGGCGGTAGATCGCGGCCAGCTCTTCCAGCTCGCTGTGCGGATCTTCGTGCAGTTCGCGCTTTTCCATCGCCAGGTCGGCGTCTTCGGTGTCGGCCTGGGTCTGCACGGAGACATACTCTCCAGCAGCCATCGACATCGCGCCGGCCACGGTGCCAGCCACGCCGGTGGCCAGAATGGTCGCCGCGGAGGCGCCGCTGGCGGCCACGCCGACCACCAGGCCGGCCACCGAGACGATGCCATCGTTGGCCCCCAGCACGGCGGCACGCAGCCAGCCGACGCGCTCGGAGCGGTGCAGTTCGGGGTGTCGTGAATGGCGGCTCATGGCCCCGAGTGTACGAGGGTCAAGAGGGCGTCGGTAGGATGCTGAAAACCGTCTCCGTCGCATGACGCAACGGGTCGCCACGCTATAGTGCGCCCTTGCGATGGAAGGCCCCGGGCCCCACATCCCCCGCCACTGTCCAGCGAGCCTTCCCCTTGTCGAGCCCCAGCCACGTCGCCGATACACCCATTACCGACCGCTCGCAGCTGGTGGAGGTGATCGCCTCCGGCGAGAAACCCCGCGCGCAGTGGCGCATCGGCACCGAGCACGAGAAGTTCGGGTTCCGCCTGGATGACCTGCGCCCGCCGACCTTCGAGGGCGAGCGCGGCATTGAGGCACTGCTCAACGGCCTGGTCCGCTTCGGCTGGGAGCCGGTGCAGGAGAACGGCAACACGATCGCCCTGCTGCGCGATGGCGCCTCGGTGACGCTGGAACCTGCCGGTCAGTTGGAACTGTCCGGCGCGGCGCTGGAGACCATCCACCAGACCTGCGTGGAGACCGGCACCCATCTCAACGAAGTGGCACAGGTGGCCGGTGAGCTGCAGCTCGGCTTCCTCGGCATGGGCTTCCAGCCGAAATGGAAGCGCGATGAAATGCCGTGGATGCCGAAGGGCCGCTACAAGATCATGCGCGCCTACATGCCCAAGGTCGGCTCGCTGGGCCTGGACATGATGACCCGCACCTGCACGGTGCAGGTGAACCTGGACTACGCCACCGAAGCGGACATGGTGAAGAAGTTCCGCGTGTCGCTGGCGCTGCAGCCGATCGCCACCGCGCTGTTCGCCGATTCGCCGTTCACCGAAGGCAAGCCCAACGGCTACCTGAGCTACCGCTCGCACATCTGGACCGACACCGACGCCGACCGCACCGGCATGCTCGACTTCGTGTTCGAGGATGGCTTCGGTTACGAGCGCTATGTCGATTACCTGCTCGACGTGCCGATGTATTTCTCTTACCGCGATGGCATCTACCACGACGCCAGCGGGCAGAGCTTCCGCGATTTCATGCAGGCCAAGCTGCCGGTGCTGCCGGGCGCGCTGCCGACGCTGCGCGACTGGTCGGACCACATGACCACCGCGTTCCCGGAAGTGCGCCTGAAGAAGTATCTGGAAATGCGCGGTGCCGACGGTGGCCCGTGGAGCCGCCTGTGTGCGCTGCCGGCATTCTGGGTGGGCCTGTTGTACGACGACACCGCACTGGATGCGGCCTGGGACCTGGTGCGTGACTTTACCCTGGCCGAGCGCCATGCACTGCGCGACGGCGTGCCGAAGCATGCGATGAACCTGCCGTTCCGCACTGGCAGCGTGCGCGACCTAGCCCGTGAAGCGGTGAAGATTTCCGTCGAAGGCCTCAAGCGCCGCGCGGCGCGCAATGCCGACGGCCAGGACGAGAGCAAGTTCCTGGACGTGCTGCAGGAGATCGTCGAGTCCGGCCTGACCCCGGCCGAACGCAAGCTGGCGCTGTTCCATGGCCGCTGGCACGGCGACGTTGATCCGGTGTTCCGCGAGTTCGCGTACTGACACTGTTCCGGCGGGTGCCAACCGGGGCGGGCACCTGCCGTTGCGTCACCACCCGCGCGCTGCGAACAGGCGCGCGTAGATGCCGCGAACCACATCCTGCTTGCTGCGGTTGTAGGCCTGCACGTTGGCATTGCCCTGCAGTGCTGCCTGCTTGGCCTGTGCATAGCGCCTGCGGTCGTCTTCATGGCTGCGCAGCCAATCGCGGAACAAGCAGTGGCGGATGTGCTCGGCGCAACCAGGTGCGAACACGTGCAGGTTCACGCGCGGCACGTCCAGCCGCAGCATGCGGTGCTGGTACCACGAGGGTTCGCGGATGGTAAGCACGTAGCCCAGTGCCTGCAGCGGTGGCAGCCAGGCCGCTTCGTCGGCGGGATCGGCAACCAGCAGGTCGACGTCCAGTACCGGTTTGGCGGGCAAGCCCGGCACCGCGGTGGAGCCGACGTGCTCAATGCCCAGCGCGTTGTTGCCGAGTGCCGCCTGCAGCTGCGTGCGCTGCTGCTCGAACTGGTCGGCCCACAGCGTGGACCAGGGCACCACCTGCAGCGCTTCCGGCTGCGGCGCGCCGAGAACCCAGGGATTCTCGTCAGGGTCGCCATCGGCGAAGGTAGTGATTGCGGTGGGATCGAACGGGATATCGGACATGCCCACCATGGTGCCATGCCCAGCGGTGATGTCAGCCCGGCTTGCCGTCGCGCCGTGGGCACAGGTAGATCCAGCCCAGCCGCGCCACCCACGGTGCCAAGGCCAGCAACCAGCCGATGGCTGCGGCGAAATGCCACGCATAGGCGTCGGGCATCAGTTCGGCAGCGATGCGCATGATCGCCACCGCCTGCAGCGCGACGAACGCAAACCAGGCCACTGCCGGCATCACCAGCGGTCGGCCGGAATGGCCCTGGGTGACCCGGGTCACCATCGCCACCAGCAGGCTGCCGAACAGGCCCACGGCGAGGGCATGCAGCGGCGCGCGGCCGAGCAGTTGCGGATGGCCCAGCATCTGGCCGATGTCCTGCAGCAGATACAACGCGAAGCTGATCGGCAGCCACGCAAGTGCCAGGAACAGGGCCGCGAGCAGGCCCGGCATCGGCCCGCGTGGCCACCAGTGCCATAGCGCCTGCAGCGACAACATCAGCAGCGGCGCATCGGCCAGCCACAGCAGGTGGTCGACCTGCAACGCGCTCAACAGCAGGCGCAGCATCAGCAGCGCCCACATCGCAGCCAACCAGCGCAGCGGGCGCCACGCCACATAGCCATCCACCACGTTGTTGGCGAAGAACGGGATCATCCGGTGCGCGACGGTGAGGTAGACCGGTAGCAGCAGGCCGAAGGTGCCGAGTGCCACCGTGACCGGCATCAGCGTGGCGTGGCCGCGCCCCACCGCCATGAACAGCAGCAGCCCCAGCCAGCCCAGCAGCAGTGCGGCATAGCAGGCGCGCGCATGCCAGTTGCGGTTGGGACCGGCGGCCTTGAGCACGCGTCCCAGCACGATCAGTCCGGCGCTCCAGCCGGCCAGTGCCAGCAGCAGGCCGGGCCACAGCCCGGGTGTCCACCCGCAGGCGGCGGCAATCAGCAACGCCTGCCCACCAAACAGGCCGATGCCGACCGGCGCATAACGGCTGCGTGGCAGCTCCGGCTGTGCCAGCCAGCGCGGGAACACGGTGAGCAGGAAGCCGAAGATGAAACTGGGCAGTACCAGGTACTGCATCAGCAGCGCGTGCAGCCAGGCCGGAGGCAGCGGCGGTGGCTGCGGCGTCCACAACCCGCGCAATGCGCCCAGCCACAACGCCCACCACAGCATTGCCAGCAGCAGGTTGCTGGCGCCGATGAAGAACAGCAGCCGGTGCGGCGCGCGCATCAGCATCGCAGGGGAGGGCAGGCGGGCCATGCAGCGAGTCTGCGCCCGGCTGGTGGCCGGGTCCTTGATCTTCGTCATGCCCAAGGAGGGAGGCAACCGCTTCGCTCGCCGGGCATGGCCCGGCGGACGGGCCGTGCAACGCAAACAAGAAACCCCGGCAGTGCCGGGGTTCTTCGTTCACAGTCGCCGATCGATCAGGCGGCGTTCTTCATCGTCGCCATGTCGATCACGAAGCGGTAGCGCACATCGTTCTTCGCCATGCGCTCCCAGGCTTCGTTGACGTTCTTGATGTCGATCATCTCGACATCGCTGACGATGCCGTGCTCAGCGCAGAAATCCATCATTTCCTGGGTTTCGGCCATGCCGCCGATCGCCGAGCCGGTCAGGTGCTTGCGGCCGAAGATCACGCTGCCGCCGGTCAGCGGCGGATCCAGTTCGGTCAGCACGCCGACCAGGCACATGGTGGCCTCGCGCTTGAGCAGGCCCATGTACGGGTTGGTGTCATGGCCAACCGGGATGGTGTTGAGCAGGAAGTCGAAGCTGCCGGCGTGCGCCTTCATCTGCGCGGCATCGCGCGAGACCAGCACTTCATCGGCGCCCAGGCGCTTGGCATCGGCACCCTTTTCCGGCGTGGTGGTGATCATCACCACGTGCGCGCCGAGGGCCTTGGCGAACTTCACGCCCATGTGGCCGAGGCCACCGAGGCCGATCACGCCGACCTTCTGGCCCGGGCCGACCTTCCAGTGGCGCAGCGGCGACCAGGTGGTGATGCCGGCGCACAGCAGCGGGGCGGCGGCCTTCAGGTCCAGCGTTTCGGACACCTTCACCACGAAGCGCTGCTCGACCACCACGTGGTCGGAATAGCCACCGTAGGTCGGCGCGCCGCTTTCGCGTTCACGGCCGTTGTAGGTCCAGGTCGCGCCTTCGGCGCAGTACTGCTCCAGGTCGTGCTCGCAGGCGTCGCAGTGGCGGCACGAGTCGACCATGCAGCCCACGCCGGCGTGGTCGCCCACCTTGAAGCGGGTGACGTTGCTGCCGACCTCGGTGACGCGGCCGATGATCTCGTGGCCCGGCACCATCGGGTAGATCGAGCCACCCCAGTCGTCGCGGGCCTGGTGCAGGTCGGAGTGGCAGATGCCGCTGTAGAGGATCTCGATACGTACATCGTCCGGGCCGACGGCGCGGCGTTCGAACTCGTAGGGGATCAGCGGGTCGGTATGTGAATGGGCGGCGTAACCACGGGCGAGGGACATGGGGAATCCTTGGCAGGGTTTGTCGAAAGGCGCTTTACAATACGCCCCGTACCCAGTGGCAAAAAGCCCGGATATCGGCATGATTCATCAAGTGAAACTGCACAATCATGGCCACTGACAATCTCTCCCACCTGGCCGCGTTCGCCGCAGTCGCCCGCCACCGCAGCTTCCGCCGTGCCGGCGCCGAGCTGGCGCTGTCGACCTCGGCGGTGAGTTATGCGATCCGCGCGCTGGAAGAACGGTTGGGGGTGGGCCTGTTCCATCGCACCACCCGCAGCGTGGCCCTGACCGAGGCCGGGCAGCGCCTGCTGGAGCGCCTGCAGCCGGCCTTGGGGCAGGTGCACGATGCGTTGGAGGAGATGAACCAGTTCCGTGCCGCACCGGCCGGCCTGCTGCGCATCAATGCCACCCGTGCGGCGGTGGCGACACAGCTGGGACCACGGCTGGCGCGCTTCCTGCACGCCCATCCCGACGTGCGGGTGGAGCTGACCGAGAACGACGGCCTGGTCGACATCGTCGCCGAGGGCTACGACGCCGGCGTGCGCCTGCACGAGTTCGTACCCGAGGACATGGTGGCAGTGCCGATGGGGCCACCACTGCGCGGGCTGATTGTCGGCTCGCCGGAGTATCTGCGGCGGCATCCTGCGCCACAGCATCCGCGCGATCTCGCTGCACACGAATGCATCCGCTTCCGCTTCGCCAGCGGGCATCTGTACAAATGGCAGTTCGAGCGCGGTGGGCAGGCGCTGGAGATCGACGTGCCGGGGCGGCTGACGCTGGGCGAGCAGGGCACCGTGGTCGGCGCGGTACTCGATGGCATCGGCCTGGCCTACGTGCTGGAAGACACCGCGCGGCCCTACATCGAATCGGGGCAGATGGTGGCGGTGCTGGAAGACTGGAGCGAGCCGTTCGCCGGCTTCGCGCTGTACTACCCGAAGCAGCGGCAGATGCCCGGTGCGCTGCGTGCGTTCGTGGATATGCTGCGCGAGTGAATCGCGGTGGATGGCGCAGTGCCGTCCAATGACCGGCTCCAACGAGAGCTTTCCGAGTGGATCCGCGCCATGCGGGGATGGCGTTCACCCGCTAGAGTGAGTCTTCTCAACAAAAGGACGTCATTGAGCATGCTCGCCGATCTCGAACAGGCTTCCGGCCAGACCTTCCCGCCGTTGTTCCGCCAGCTGGTGGAAGGCAACCGTTTCAGCTGGGGCGAGCAGGGCCCGAACTGGTACCGCACGGTGTTCCCGCAGGTGCAGCCGCAGCCGCCGGTACTGCTGTATGCCAACGACTATGAACCGATCGAGCCGAGCGAACTGCGCGCAGCGTGGGAAGATCTGACTACCGAAGATCATTACAACCCGCTGCGCGATGACCTGAAACTGCTGCCGTTCGCGCGCACCGGCGCGGGTGATCATTACTGTTTCTGGACCAATGCACCGGGTTCCAGCGATTCGCCGGTGCTGCTGGTCTGGCATGACGATGATCGCGCCGATCTGCTGGCCGCGAACTTCCAGGACTTCCTGTTCCGCAAGATGGCCGAAGCGGTGGTGGAGCTGGAGGAAGAGGAGTCGCTGCTTTCGGAGGGCGATATCGGAACCAATCTGCAGGCTTGGCTCGGTACCCATCGTGGCTGGCTGCGAGGGGACCAGGTAGCGGCGCTGGAGGCGTTGTATGCACGCGTGGATGACATCACTGCGGGTGAGATCAGTGACGAGGACGTGCAGCCGCTGCTGCAGCTGATCGCGTTCGACGGTATCGACAGCGAAATGCCCTACGTGCAGGCGTGACCTGATCCGAAGCGCTGCCGGTAGAACCTCGCCATGCGTGGATGCGGCCGGCTACGGCACCTGCAGTACGGGTGCCAACAATTCCAGGCAATCACGCAGATGCACCTCTACCGGCGCATCCTCGGCCACCACACCGATCACGCGTTCGCGCAGCGGCTCGGCCACGGCCATCGCCAGGATCAGCCGTGCCATGCACGCGGCATCTCCCTCGCGCAGCAGCCCGCGCTGCTGCTGACGCGCCAGCCAGTCGGCCAGCAGCGCACGGCCGCGTTCGATGCCATTGTCCAGATAGGCCTGCAGCAGCGCGTCCTTGCCGGGAAAGTCGGTGGCCAGCAGGCGGAATACCTGCACTGCCTGCGCCGACAGTGCCTGCGCGCACACCGCGTGCAGGATGGCCTGCAGCAACGGCATCACCTCGTCGGCGTCGTGCGCATCGCGCTGCAACTGCGGCGCGAAGCCGTCGGTCCACTCGCGCACGGCCAACCCGACCAGTTCCTCGCGGTTGCTGGCGTGGCGGTACACGGTCTTCTTCGCTACCCCGGCGTGCGCCGCCACCGCTTCGATGGTGGTGGCCTCGTAACCCTGTGCCAGCAGCAGCTCCAGCGTGGCCTGCAGCACGGCGTGGCGGACTTCGGCTTCCGGCCGCGCAGGGCGGCCGCGGCGGCGGATTGGTGAGGGTGGCTCGGGCAGGGTGGTGCTGTTCATTGCGCCCATCTTACCGCATTCGGATAATTGAGAAACGAAGAGCGTTTCCGTATTATCAGGTCTCCCGACATGCAGGAGACCCCGATGGATACCGCTGTGAACGCCCGCGCCTGGCTGGACCACCACGATCTGCTCGACCCGGCGCCGATGCGCTTGGAAACCGGCATCCAGCGCCGCGAAGATGGCACCCTGCTGGTGGCGGTGCGTACCGATCTGCACGGCTGCAAGGGCCGCATGCTGGACTGGTGGTTCACCTTCTTCGAGACCACCCAGCACATCCGCTGGTGGCATCCGGTCGATCATGTCGAGCATCGCGGCTGGGACGCGGCCTGGCAGCGCGGACGCAGCTACCACGGTGCCAGCATCCACGCGGTGGAATCGCTGGCCGATATTCCGCCGGTGGCGGCGCGTTTGAAGTTCCATGACCCGCGCACGTTGCTGGTGCCCGAGCGCCTGCAGGTGGCACAGGATGCAGGCGATGTATCGGCAGTGATCGCCGCGCGCATCGGCTTTGGCGACCACGTACGCCTGGATGCAAACGGTGATCCCTGCGACGGGCAGATGCTGCACGTGGCGCGCGATACGCCGTTTGGCTGTGTGCTGCGCAGCCGCTTCGTGCTCGGCCTGGACAGCACCGATCCGCACTGCGATGCCGGCGATGCGGTCGGCCTGGGCCTGCTCAAGCACTGCTACACGGAGTTCAGTTTCCTCTCGCGCCTGCTGCCGTCGCTGTACTACGGCGAGCGCGCCAACGGTGAAGTGGCGCCGTTGCCGTGGTGAACGATGCGCCGGTCACTCGGCCAGCGCGTCGTAGCCTTCGCCACTGAACTGGATCAGGCAGAAGCCGTGGCCGAACGGATCGGCCAGCACGGCGATGCGCCCCCAGCGACGCTCGCGCACGGACTGCTCAAGCGTCGCCCCGGCCGCAACCGCACGGACCAGTGCGGCTTCGATGTCATCCACCACCCAGTCCAGGTGCAGCGGCGTCCAATGGCGCTCGTAGTCGCGCACGTCGCCGTCTTCGGTGGCGGCGCTGCCGGCCTCGTTCTGCAGCAGGTACAGCGGCGTTGGCCCACCGAGCAGCTCCACGGCGCCCGGGCCTAGACGGCGCCCGATGCTCAGGCCGAAGGCTCGGATGTAGAAGTCCTCGGCAGCGGCAAGATCGGGGACATCGAGGTTGACGATGAACGATGCGGTGGGCGTATCCATGGGCAGATCCGGTGGATGCGGGTGGGCAGTGTACGCCCGCATCCACGCATCGCGTGGCTCTACTGCGCGCGCGGGTAGTCGAGGTAGCCTGCCTCGCCGCCACCGTAATAGGTATTGCGGTCGGGCGTGGCCAGCGCGATGTTGTGCTGCAGGCGTTCGACCAGATCCGGGTTGGCGATGAACGGCTGGCCGAATGCGGCCAGGTCGATGGTGCCGGCCTCGACCAGCTGCAGGGCGCGTTCGCGGGTCATGCCACCGGCCAGGATCAACGTGCCACCGTAGACCTGCTTGAACTGCTGCAGGAACGCCTCGCCCAGCACCGACTGCCCCGCCTGCAGGTTGTCGTTGAGATGCACATAGGCCAGCCCGCGCTTGCCCAGTTCCTCGGCCAGGTACAGATAGGTGGCCTCGTTGTCGGGGTAGTACGGCATGTCGAAGGTGAGGTTGTTCGGTGCCAGGCGCACGCCGATGCGGTGGGCGCCGATGCGCTGGGCCATCGCATCCACCGTCTCCAGGATCAATCGCGCGCGGTTCGGCAGCGAGCCGCCGTAGCGGTCGTCGCGCTGGTTGATGAGCGGGTTGAGGAACTGTTCGAACAGGTAGCCGTTGGCGGCATGCAGTTCGATGCCATCGAAGCCGGCGGCAATGGCGTTGTCCGCCCCGCGTACGAAGTCGTCGATGATGCCGGGGATCTCCGCGGTCTCCAATGCACGTGCCGGGGTGGGATCGGCATGGCCGCGGCTGCCGTCGTCCAGGTACACGAACGAGGTGTTCTTCGGTGCGCTGGCCACCGGGCGGGTACCGGCGCTGACCGGTTGTCCACCCCCGGGCTGCAGCGAGGCATGCGACATGCGGCCGACGTGCCAGAGCTGGGCGAACATCGTGCCCTGCGCGGCATGCACCGCCTCGGTGACGAGCTTCCACCCGGCCACCTGTTCGGCCGACCAGATGCCCGGCACATCGATGTAGCCCTGGCCCTGCGGCGAGACCGGCGTGCCTTCGCTGATGATCAGGCCGGCGCTGGCACGCTGCCGGTAGTACTGCGCGGTGAGCTCATTGGCGACCGAGCCGGGGTTGCGGGCACGGGTCATCGGGGCCATCGCGATGCGGTTGCGCAGGGCGATGCCTGTCAGGTCGAACGGACGGAACAGGGCGGCGGTCATGTTGGTCATCTCGGTGCGGGGAAGAGCGCCAGCGGCGCGATGCACACAGGATGGAGTTGACATGCGGGCGCATAAAGCGCTTCGATCTCCCTTGGTGGGGGACTATTTGTCCCCAATGGGGTGCGAACGATGCTGCCGCTGGAATCCTTGAATGGCCTGGTGACGTTCGTCACGACCGCACGCTCGGGCAGCTTCACCGAGGCGGCAGACGCGCTGGGCATCTCGCGCTCGGCGGTGGGCAAGGCCATCGCCCGTCTGGAAGCGCGGCTGGGGGTGCGCCTGTTCCATCGCACTACGCGGCGCATCGCACTGACCACTGATGGCGAGGCGTACTACGCCTCCTGTGCGGCGGCGCTGGAAGAAATCTCCGCGGCCGAGGCCTGTCTGGGTTCGGCGGGCCTACCCAGCGGGCGGCTGCGCATCGACATGCCGTCTTCGTTCGGGCGGCTGGTGGTGCTGCCGGTGCTGCTGCGGTTGTGCCGCCAGTATCCGGACCTGCAGTTGACGATGACCTTCACCGATCACTTCGTCGATCCGGTCGAAGAGGGCATCGACCTGCTGATCCGTTTCGGTGGGCTGCACCAGGCCGAGCACCTGGTCGCGCGCCGGTTGGGGCGCCAGCGCCTGGTCACCTGCGCATCGCCGGCGTACCTGCAGGCGCATGGCGTGCCGCGCACGGTGCAGGAACTGGCGCAGCACCGCAGCATCGTCGGCTTCCGCCACGGGCAACCGATCTGGTGGCGGATCGGCAGCGAGGAGGACGAGGGAACGTTCATTCCCAGTGCGCCCTATCAACTCAACGATGGCGACGCGGTGATCGAAGCGGCCATCGCCGGCCTCGGCATCTGCCAGATGCCCATTTCACTGGTGCGCCGCCATCTCGATTCCGGCGTGCTGCAATCGGTGCTGGACGAACACATGCAGCGGCACATCGACATCCATGCGCTGTGGCCACCGACGCGCCACCTGCGGCCGAAGGTGCGCTACGTGGTGGATGAGCTGACCCGGTTGGCGGAACAAGGTCTGTTTGATTGAGCGGGGCCCGTACACCGGGCCCCGCCTGTGGAAACGCTGCGCCAGGCCTACTTGAAGTTGTAGCGCAGGCTGGCCATGTAGCGACGGCCCAGTGCATCCAGCACATACGGGAACGGCCCGATGTCATCGCCCACGTTGATCACCGACAACGTCACGCGCGCGGCGTCGGTGATGCGGTAGGTGACGTTGGCGTCCCAGGTGGTCCAGCTGTCGCGGTAGAAGTACTGACGGCTTTCCGGGGTATCGGTCATCGTGTACTGGGCGCGGCTGGTGTAGTTGGAGGCCACGCCGTAGTTCCAGTTGCCGATGCGATGCTGGGCGGTCCAACGGAACTGGCGCTTGGGCTCGTTGAAGCTGCCCGCCTGTTCGACGAACGGCACGTCCCGGTTCGCGGCCTGGCCACGGTTCTTCGGCATGTAGCCGTAGAAGTCCAGGTCCAGTACGCCGAAGCGCGACAGGTCCCAACGGTAGCCGACTTCGGCGGTCCAGCCACGGAACATCAGCACCGGGCCGTTGCCATACTCGGTCTTGATGCTGGTAGCCACGCCGGTGTTCGGATCACGCGTCACCAGGCTGCAGAAGCGGTTGGCGTTGGGCACGTTGGCGGCGTTGAAGTCGGCAGTGTCGAAGCAACCGGTGATGATGTCGTTGGCGCTCAGTGACGTGATCACGTTGTTGATCTTGATGTCATACCAGTCGGCAGCGACGCGCAGGCCTGGGATCCATTCTGGGGCGAACACGATGCCGGCCGTCCACGACTTCGCCGTTTCGTTCTGCAGGCGGGTGCTGCCGTTGGTCGAACCCAGCGTATTGGTCGGCTGCTGGCGGAAGGTGTTCGGATCGGCACCCGGGTAGGCGGCGAAGAACGCCTCGCAGTTGCGGCGACGCACCGCCGGATTTGAGCCGCCGCTGATGTTGTCCAGCGAGCACACTTCCGGGATGTTGTAGTAGGCCGGCTGCTGGGTGGTGTAGAGCTCGGCGATGGAGGGCGCGCGCAGTGACTGGGTCTTGTTGCCGCGCAGCTGCAGGCCGGCGATCGGTTCGTACTGGATGCCGTAGGTGAACGCATTGAACGCGCCGGCGACGGAATTGTCGACGCGGCGGAACTTGGCGGTCAGGTCCAGGCGATGCAGGCCCGGGATATCCCAGTCGGGATTGAACAGCGGTGCCAGCACTTCGGCGAACACTTCATTGGTGTGGTACTTGCCTTCCGCCGCCTGGGTCGGCACTGAGCGGCCCTGGCCCAGGCGCTGGTACTCGCTGGGGGTGAAGGAGCCTTCTTCGCGGCGGTGTTCGAAGCCGGCCGCCGCGGACAGCTCGCCGCCGGGAAGATCGAACAGGCCGCCGGATACCGACGCATTGATGACGGTCTGGCGGGTCTGCGCCTTGGCCACGGTCCGGGTGGAGACATAGTCCAGGGCTTCGCGCGACGCCTGGTTCTCGCCGAACAGATTCAGCGGGCGGCAGTTCGCATCGGCCGTGGTGCCCGGGCGGGTGGCATCACAGATGATGCGCCCGCTGGCGTCGGTGGTGACGTTGATCGCATTGATGAAGTTCTGCTGGATCAGGCCGGTGCCGAGGTAGTCGAAGTCACCGCGGCCGTGGGTGACGCTGGCTTCCCAGTTGAAGCTGCGCTTTCCGACCTCGAAGAAGCCGTTCAGGCCGAGCACCGCACGGGTCAGGCGGGTTTCGGTGCTGGCGTTGTTCATCGACAGGTCGCGCGAAGATCGCGACAGGCGGAACGAGGTGATGCCGTTGTCGGCGAGGATCTTGCGGGTTTCCGCACTGAGGAACGGATTGCTGGCGCTGAAGGTCAGTGCACCGCTGGCGGTACCGCCGCCGTCCAGGCGCGCATTGCCGAAGGACACCGCGTTGTAGACGTTCTGGTCGAGGGTTTCGCGGGCGGTCGCTTCGTATCGCGAAAGTTCGAAGAAGCCGCGCACGTTGTCGGTGAAGTCGAAGCTGCCGGTGGAGAACACCGAGCGTCGTTCGAGGTCGGCGATCAGCGGCACCGTCTCGAACAGGTTCAGGCCGTCACCGCCGGAGGCGTTGCCGCCCGCGTAGCTGGTGCCGGGATTGAACTCGACCAGCTTGCCCTCGTTGTTGAACTGCCACAGTTTGTCTTTGTTCGGGCCGAAGCCAAGGATGTCGCCCAGGCCGTTGCGCGTGTAGCTGCCGGTCGCCGGCATCACCAGGCCACCGAAGGTCATGCTGGCAATGCGCCGGTTGCGGATCCAGACCTGGTCGGGGATACCATCGCGGGGCCCGGTGTTGAACGGAATGCTGCCGTCGATGCGGCCATCATTGGTCGGCCGGCGCAGGGGCTGGGCAGTGGCATTGGCCGCCGTGGGATTGGCCTGCAGGCTGTAGCCCTGGCGGTAGAAATCGCGTTGCAGCGCGTTCACCCCATCGGCGTTGTCCAGCTCGGCGGCAACCACGATGTGGCCACGGCCATCAGCGAAGTCGGTACCGAAGATGGCCGACCAGGAGTAGCGCTCGTTGTCGTTCTTGCTGGTCCTGCCGTAGCCCAGTTCGACTTCGGCACCCTCGAACCGGTCGCGCAGGATGATGTTGTTGACGCCGGAGATCGCATCCGAGCCATAGGTGGGGGCACCGCCAACGCTCAGGCTTTCAATGCGTTGCACCATGACGCTGGGAATGGCGTTCATGTCGACCTGGATGCCCGAGCCGCCGCCGGCTCCGAAGATGGTGGGCGGTGTAGAGGTGACGAAGCGGCGTCCATTGACCAGGGTCAGCAGGCGATTGCTGCCCAGCCCGAACTTGCTGGCGAAGTTGACGCCTGCACCGAAGCCGGCCTGGTCGCCGCGCGAACTGACGCCGGCACTGACCCCGGGAATCCGGGTCAGGGCATCGATGAGGTTGGTGTCGCCATAGTTCTCGATCGATTCACGGCTGACCACCGCGGCGGGCTCGAGCGTGTCGAAACCGGCGCGGTAGATGCGCGAGCCGGTGACGGTCATCCGGTCCAGCTGCACGGGGGTCTTGCTGCTGGCGGGCTCGGCCTTCTGTTCCTGCGTGGCGGCCTGCTGCGCCATGGCCGGTGCGGCGGCCACCAGCATCAATGCCGAACCCAGCGCGACAGACAAGCGACTGCGGGCGAACAACGGTCGGTACATGATTTCTCCCTGGTCACGCCAATGTGACTCAGGGGTAAACGCAGGGGCGAATGCGACACCCTACGTCATGAAAAAGTAACAAATGAATCTATTTATTGTTCATTCATATTCTGGGCTGATCTGTCCCTGGGGCATGCCTCGGCAGCACCAGATGGCTTCATTCGCCCCTCTGTGTATACTATCCCCCAGTATAGTTCCGAAGTGGCCCCGCCATGCCGCACTCCCCCGAAGAGAAGAAGAAGGTCCTGGCCCGCGTGCGCCGCATCCGCGGCCAGTGCGATGCGCTGGATCGCGCGCTGGGCGCCGGTGCCGACTGCGGGCCGGTGCTGCAGCAGATCGCCGCCATCCGTGGCGCGGTCAATGGCCTGATGTCCGAAGTGATGGAGGCCCATCTGCGCGAGGAGTTCGGGCAACCCGCTGCCTCAGACGAACAACGCGCCGAACGCGTGCGCGACATGAGCGCGTTGATCCGCTCGTACCTGAAATAAGCATCGGCGCCATATCGCGCCGATCGTCCTGCCATTCCCTTTCCGCCTGATCCTGGAGAAGCCACCATGAAGTCCCGTGCCGCCGTCGCCTTTGGTCCCGGCCAGCCGCTGCAGATCGTCGAGATCGACGTCGCCCCGCCGAAGAAGGGCGAGGTGCTGGTCAAGATCACCCACACCGGTGTCTGCCACACCGATGCCTTCACCCTGTCCGGCGATGATCCGGAAGGCCTGTTCCCGGTGGTGCTGGGCCATGAAGGCGCCGGCATCGTGGTGGAGGTCGGTGAGGGCGTGACCAGCGTCAAGCCCGGCGACCACGTGATTCCGCTGTACACCGCCGAGTGTGGCGAGTGCCTGTTCTGCAAGAGCGGCAAGACCAACCTGTGCGTGTCGGTGCGTGCCACCCAGGGCAAGGGCGTGATGCCCGACGGCACCAGCCGTTTCAGCTACAACGGCGAGCCGCTGTACCACTACATGGGTTGCTCGACCTTCAGCGAGTACACCGTGGTGGCCGAAGTCTCGCTGGCGAAGATCAACCCGGACGCGAACCCGGAGCACGTCTGCCTGCTCGGTTGTGGCGTCACCACCGGCATCGGCGCGGTGCACAACACCGCCAAGGTGCAGGAGGGCGACAGCGTGGCGGTGTTCGGCCTGGGTGGCATCGGCCTGGCGGTGATCCAGGGTGCGCGCCAGGCCAAGGCCGGCCGCATCATCGCGGTGGACACCAACCCGTCCAAGTTCGAACTGGCGCGCGAATTCGGCGCCACCGACTGCATCAACCCGAAGGACTACGACAAGCCGATCCAGCAGGTCATCGTCGAGATGACCACCTGGGGCGTGGACCACAGCTTCGAGTGCATCGGCAACGTCAACGTGATGCGCGCGGCGCTGGAATGCGCGCACCGTGGCTGGGGCCAGAGCGTGGTGATCGGCGTGGCCGGTTCCGGCCAGGAGATCTCCACCCGTCCGTTCCAGCTGGTGACCGGGCGCAAGTGGATGGGCACCGCCTTCGGCGGCGTGAAGGGCCGCAGCCAGTTGCCGGGCATGGTGGAGGACGCGATGAAGGGCGATATCGAACTGGCACCGTTCGTCACCCACACCATGGACCTGGACAAGATCAACGAAGCGTTCGACCTGATGCACGAAGGCAAGTCGATCCGTTCGGTGGTCCACTACTGAGCCGCGTCATGGGCTGGCTGGATGCTCTGCGCCGGCCGCGTGCGGAAGACCCGCGCGCGGCCCTGGTGGTTCCGATCGAGCAGGCGTTGCGTGCGCTGGGCTGGGTAGTGGGCGAGGTGGGGCCACCGCGTGCGGTGACCTCGGCCTTCGGCAGCGACGATGGCATGCCGTTCGAGCAGTGGCTTGCGCAGGTATTCCTGCCGCGCCTTCATGAGGCGCGCGCAGCCGGACAGTGGCCGCCGCGCAGCGATGTGGCCGTGGCGGCCTGGCGCAATCTTGATGGCCAGCCTGGCGTCGAATCGTTGCTGCGCCTGCTGGCGCAGCTGGATGAACGGATCAACAAAGGCATCCACGCCGCGCGTGGATAAGCCGACCAAGGTCGGCATCTACCAGAAGCACGCGTGCGCTGACGCGCCGCGCAGGAGAGCACCATGGAACGCATTGAACACCGCGCCTGTTTCGGCGGCTGGCAGGACGTCTACCGCCATCATTCCACCACGCTGGGCTGCGACATGCAGTTCGCCGTGTACCTGCCGCCGCAGGCGGAAACGCAGAAACTGCCGGTGCTTTACTGGCTGAGCGGGCTGACCTGCACCGAGCAGAACGTCATCACCAAGGCGGGCGCGCAGCGCTACGCGGCCGAGCATGGCGTGATCATCGTCGCGCCCGATACCAGCCCACGCGGCGATGACGTGGCCGATGCCGAGGGCTATGACCTGGGCAAGGGGGCGGGGTTCTACCTCAATGCCACCCGTGCACCGTGGGCGAAGTACTACCGCATGCACGACTACGTGGCGCAGGAACTGCCGGCACTGATCGAGGCGAATTTCCCGGTCACCGATGCGCGCGGCATCAGCGGCCACTCGATGGGCGGTCACGGTGCGCTGGTGATCGCGCTGCGCAACCCGGGGCGCTACCGCAGCGTGTCGGCGTTCTCGCCGATCGTTGCGCCCAGCCACGTGCCGTGGGGGCAGAAGGCCTTCCACGCCTACCTGGGCGACAACCCGGCGGACTGGGCGCAGTGGGATGCCAGCGAACTGGTCGCCGTGGCCACTGAGCGCCTGCCGTTGCTGGTCGACCAGGGCCAGGCGGACGAATTCCTGCAGACCCAGCTGCAACCGCAGCGCCTGCAGCAGGCCTGTGATGCCGCCGGCCATCCGCTGACCCTGCGCCTGCAGCCGGGCTACGACCACAGCTACTACTTCATCGCCAGTTTCATCGGCGAGCACATCGCCCACCACGCCCGCGCCCTGCACGGCTGACGGCTTTCCGGTAGTGGCGGGCCCGGGGCGGCCACCACCCGCCCCGGGATTACCCCCGCAATGACGCCCCCCCGCCGCCCAACCCACC
>NZ_JBDJKU010000076.1:0-18527 GCF_039673015.1 Stenotrophomonas sp. TWI1409 | reverse complement strand
CGCCGGCCTTTGCGCCGTCGCTGGCTTCCGTGGTGCAGTGGGTGGTCTTGCCGGCCTTCGATAAAAAAAAAACCGTTGGTCGGGCGCCCTAACGCCCGCCCTTCTTCGTTCTGTAGAGTCGAGCCATGCTCGACTACTTTCACGGTGTGTCTAGCATGGCTCGACCCTACAGAAAGCAAAGCCGAGCGTGGGCTCGGCTCTACAGACAGCGAGCCTCAGCCCAGCGCCGGGTTCAACGTGTAGGTGCCATGCAGTGCGGCTTCGGCCAGCACGTGGCCGTGCATGGCGCGATATGCGTCGGCGGCGGTGAAGCGCGCCGGAAGCGCCAGCGAGGCCACATCCAGCGCGAACACGCGGAAGAAATAGCGGTGCATGCGTTCGTCGTTGAACGGCGGATAGGGGCCGTCATAGCCCAGGTAATCGCCGGCCATGTCCGGGTTGCCCGCAAACCAGCCGGTGAAGTCGTTCAGGCCCTGGCGGCTGCCCGCCGGGCCAGCCGGTGCGGTCTTGCCCTTCACCACGAAGCCATCGCTGCAGCTGCCGGCGGCGATCTCCTGCACCGAGGCCGGAATATCGGCCATCACCCAGTGCACGAAGTCGCAGCGCGGCTGGTCGCGCGGCACGGTCATGTCGCTGCGGCCGACCGTTTCCGCAACGGTCGGCACATCCGGGTCCACGCACACCAGCAGGAACGAACGCGTGCCTTCCGGTGCGCCGTTCCAGGCCAGGTGCGGATTGCGGTCCGGCGCGAAGCCGGTGGCATCGCCGGCGGCGAACGCGCGGTCGATCGGCGCGCCGTTGGTCAGGCTGTGGCTGCTCAGTTGCATCGGCTTCTCCTTACTCTTCCGGGTAACCCAGGCGCACCGCAATCGGGGTGAGCTTGGCAAAGGCGGCGCTCATCACGTCGCGGTAGTTGCGCCAGTGGCCCGGCGGGAAGCGCGGTGCGCCCAGCTGTGCGGCCGGCGGCATCTGCCGCTCGAACAGGCGTCCCAGCAGCTCGGCCATCGCGTGCGGATCATTGCCGATCTGGTCGATGCGCAGCAGCACGTGCGGATACAGTTCTTCCTCATGCAGGGTGGCAACCTGCGCCAGCCCGCGCGCCAGCCATTCGCTGGCTTCAGCCAGCGAGGTCATCGCCAGCGGAGCGGCAGCGCCGTAGGCCACCCAGTCGAGCAGCATGTCGCGCGGGTCACGCAGCACGAGCACCAGTCGTCCCTGCGGCAGCTGCGGGCGCAGCGCCCACAGCAGGGCGTTGTCCCACCACAGCAGCCAGTCGATGACGGCATCGCCCTGCAGGCCACGCGCCGGCAGCTGCTCGCGCCAGCGCTGCACCAGCCGCTCCGGGGTCAGCACGCCGGAGGCGAGGTCCTGCAGCGTGTGGTAGTTCTGGAATGCATCATCCGGCGGATTGCTGGTGTAGCGGTCGCTGCGCAGCACCGGGCTGGCGGCCGCCAGGCCGGTCGCAACCCGCTCCACACCCGAACCCGGCGCACCCCACAGGAAGATCGGCGCGGAGCTGGCATCACTGTCGATCTCGCCCTTCTCCGGCCAGCTCGGCGGCGCCTTGGCCTGCGGTGGAAGCGGCAGGCGCTGCGGTGCCTGGTCGGCCTGCAGCGCCATCCACGTCTGCAGCGCCTGTTCCGGCTGGCCAGCGCGGTCCTGGATTTCACCCAGCCAGGTACGCAGGTCGGCGCGATGGCCGTCCGGCGCCCTGTCGATCAGCGCCTGCACGCGCGCGATCGCGGCGACCGGATCACGCTGCAGCAGGCCTTCGACCAGGCGTGTTTCGCCACTGACGCGGCCCGGTTCGAGGCTGACGATACGTTCGGCGATGGCTTCGGCCTCTTCGTGTTCGCCCACCATGTCATGCAGGCGCAGGCGTGCTTCCAGTGCCGGCAGATGACCCGGCATCGCGTCCATCCAGCGCTCCACGGTCGCTGCGGCGGTCGGGCTGCCGACTTCTTCCACGGCCAGGCGTGCCAGCCACAGGTCGTGCAGCTGCGGATGCTGTTCCAGGGCAGCGTCCAGGCGCGCGCGGGCCTCGTCTTCGCGGCCCAGGCGCTGCCAGGACATCAGCAGCAGCTGCAGCACCTGGCGGTCGTCGGGGATCGATTCCAGCAACGGCAGCAGATGGTCCAACGCCTGCAGCGGCTGGCCGCCGCGCAGCGACAGTTCACCGGCCAGGCGACGCATCGACGGCGTATCCATGCCTTCCTGCTGAAGCGCGATCTGCATCGCTTCGGCAGCCGCCTCCAGGTTGCCCTGGCGCAGCGCCAACTGCACTACCAGGCCATGCAGCGAGCTGATGGCCGGGTTCAGCTCCAGCACGCGGCGGAACGCCTGCTCGGCGAAGGCCAGCATGTCCTTGCCCAGGTAGGCGAAGCCCAGTGCGTACAGCACGCGGGTGTCGTTGGGCTGCGCCTGGTTGGCCGCCGACAGCAGCGTCAGCGCACGATCAGGGTCGTCGCGGCGCAGCGCGATCATGCCGTCGATGGTCAGCAGTTCCGGGTGGTCCGGCTCAACGCGCGAGGCCAGCGTGGACAGGCGCTGGGCTTCATCGAAGTCGTTGCGGCCGATCGCCAGGTGCGCCTGCATCAGATAGGCGGCGAATGAGTTCGGGTCAAGCCCGGTGGTACGTGCCAGCGCTTCGTCAGCGCCCTGGTACTGGCGCAGGGCGAGCAGCAGGCCAGCGTGCTGCAGGTGCAGCTGGGCATCATCGGGGGCCAGCTGCAACGCCTGCTGCAGCGCCTCCATCGCATCCTCGGCCTTGCCCTGCTGCTGCAGCGCAAGCGCCAGCCAGCGGTGGGCTTCGGCCTGGCCGGGTTCATCACGGGTCCACGCCTGGGCCAGCTGCACGGCCTGGTCGGCCTGGTTCTGGCGCAACGCTTGGATGATCTGGTCTTGCATGGCGGTCCGGTTCAAGTGCAAACCCGCATTGTAGCGGTCCACGCACCGGTGCCGGTTCAGCCCGCCAGCACCCGCTGCAGGCGCTGTGCCACCCAGCGCTCGGAGAAGCCGTCACCCCGCCAGTTTTCCAGGAAGCCGCAGTGGCCTCCCCAGCAGGCGGTTTCCAGGTGCGCCTGGCGCGGCAGCTGCCAATCGCTGAAGGTCGCGTACGGGATCACCGGGTCGTCCTGCGCCATCAGGATGTCGGCCGGCACCTGCAGGGTGGACAGGCGGTCACCGGCAATCGAATAGCCATCGAAATAGGCCTGCAGCGAGCCGAAGGTGGTGTGCCGTTCGACCAGCCAGGCAGTCAGTGCACGGATGTCCAGCTTCAGCACGCGATCGTCGCAGTCGCTCAGCTCGGGAAACAGATCGCGCTTGCGGCGCAGCGAGCCGGCCCATTTGCGGCGGAAGTACCAGTCGTACATCGCCGGGCCGTTTTCGATGCTCTCCATCGTCAGCCCCGGGTCCAGCACCGGGCACACCGAGGCCACCCGCAGCAGCGGCACGCCGGCAGCCGGCGCGCGCAGGGCCAGGCGCAGCACGAAGTTGCCACCCAGCGAATAGCCGGCGGCCACCAGCGGCAGCTGCGGCCAGCGCTGGGCGATGTCACCCGCGGCATGCACCACTTCATCGATCAGGTTGGAGTGGAAGATGCCGGGGTTCAGATGGTGGGTGTTGCCATGGTCGCGGAAGTTCAGCCGCACAACATCGAAACCCTGTTCGATCATGCGCGCGGCAGCCATGCGCATGTAACTGGATTCGGCACTGCCCTCCCAGCCATGCAGCAGCAGGGCCATGCCCTTCGGTTCGCGGCCTTCGACATGGCTGTGCCAGCCCTGCAGGCGCACGCCATCACCGCCGTCGAGGATCAGCTCTTCGCTGACCGCACCGGTGGCGGCCAGCAGCAGCAGGCCGCGCTGCAGGCGCATGCGGCTGGAGCTGAGCATCGACTGCAGGTGCGGATTGCGCAGCCAGCGCGGCGGCTGGTAGTCAGTCGCATGCAACGTCGGTGTACCGGCGTCCAGGACGGGTGGCGGGACCAGGGCCACCGTGCCCTCAGCCGGTGCTCATGGCCGCCACGATGCGCGCGCGCGAGGTTTCCGCGATGCGTCGACGGCCTTCCAGGTCCTGGGTACCGATCGGCTCCAGGAAATGCACTTCGGTATGCCGCGCCGGCTCACCCAGCAGGCGCAGGAAATTGGCGGCGAAACTCTCGCCCGGGCCGAATGCCACGATGGTCTGTGCGTCACCCTTGAACCCATAGACCAGCGCCACAGGCTGCACCGGAACACCGGTTTCGACCGCGGCCTGGAAGATGCGGGCATGGAACGGCCCCACTTCATGGCCACCGCGGGTGCGCCCTTCCGGGAACACGCCTACTGCCTTGCCGGCACGCAGGCGATCGGCCATCACCTGCATCACGCCACCGAGCGATTCGGTATTGCCGCGCTGGTGGAAGATGGTCTGCCCGCGCGCGGCGAGCCAACCGACCAGCGGCCAGCTGGCGATTTCGCGCTTGGCGACGAAGCCCATCATGCGCTCGCTGTGCAGGATGCTGATGTCCACCCAGCTGACGTGGTTGGCGACGAACAGCACGGCACCGGGCAAGGGCTGGCCCACCCGTGACAGGCGGAAGCCGAAGATCCACATCAGGCCCCCCTGCCACCAGTTCACCACCTTCGCCCCGAAGGTATCCTCGCCCACGCGCAGCTCGCCCCACGGCGGAAGCATGCCGATCAGGATCAGCGGCAGGAACACGATGATGTGGACCAACAGCAGCGGTACGCGGTACAGGTAACGGCACACACGCGCCACGCCGCCACGGGGGGCCGGAGTGGGGGAAGTCATCCGCGCACGATACCGGAGCGCCGCAGCAGCTGCCAGCCGATTTAGGCCATAACCGCCATTGACCGGGGCAATCGGCGGGGAACGCTGGGTTCTGCCGCCGTCAACACGCCCGCCGGGGGCTCAACCGTGGCCGGCGGCCACCACCGCCAGGGTCAGCCGAGAGATGCACACCAGCCGGCCCTGCTCGTCTTCGATGCGGATCTCCCACAGCTGGGTGCTGCGGCCGACGTGCAGCGCGCGGGCGGTGCCGGTGACCGTGCCCGAGCGCACGGCGCGCACGTGGTTGGCGTTGATTTCCAGGCCCACGCAGATCTGCTTGCCGGTATCCACGCACAGGTTGCCGGCGCTGCTGCCCAAGGTCTCGGCCAGCACCACCGAGGCACCGCCGTGCAGGATGCCGTACGGCTGCCGGGTGCGCTCGTCCACCGGCATGGTGGCCTGCAGCCAGTCTTCGCCCGCAGCGCTGAAGACGATGCCGAGGGATTCGATCGCCGTGTTGCGGCTGAGCGCGTTGAGCTGCTCGATGGAAACGGCTTCGCGGAATACCTGGGTCATGCGGGCACCTTCAGAGGATGGGAACGAGGCCGGCGCCGAATGCAGTCAGCATGCGCACCAGCAGCCACTTCGGGCCGACGTTGACTTCGGGGAAGTCGCCGACGGCGACGTAGCAGTTGTGGAACGCCGGGTCCTGCCGTGGCAGCGGCTGTGGGCAGTCCGGACCGGGCTTGAACTCGTAGTCGGTGGCGTAGCGCCACGGCCAGAAGTCGAGGATCGGCAGCGCTTCGGAGGCTTTGCCGACGCTGTAGTTCAGGCCCGACAGCACTGGCGGCTTGGCCCGCGGCGCCACTGTCCACGAGTTCTGCGGATGGGTATCGCGCAGGATGCTCTCGGCCAGCTGCTCGGCAAACACCGGATCGTCGATGATCACCGCGCCTTCGGTGTTGTAGTTCTCGCTGCGCGGATCGAAGTTGTGGGTGCCGACCACGCCGATGCGGCGATCGACCACCAGCGACTTGGCGTGCAGGCCCATGCGGGCGCCCTTGCGGGTGACCGGCAACGGCTTGTTGACCGCCTTGCTGCCCAGGAACGACGGACGCGTCTCGGTGCGCAGCAGGCGCGTTTCCACCTCGCTGCCGGCGGCGCGGCGACGTTCGCGCGCGTTCTGGTAGGCACTGCCGGTACGCGGATGATGCACCGCCACCTGCTTGCGGGGCGCGGCCAGATCCCCTTCGCTGCCACCACCGGCATTGCTGCCAGCGGCGCTGCCGCCGATCAGCGGATTGCGCCCGCCGTCGTCGTCGCCTCCGGGCGCGGCGATCGGGTCGGGCAGCAGATTGCGGTAGTCGACCGGTGCATCCAGCGGGAACGGCTTGTACTCGAAGATGTTGAAGCCCAGTTCGCGCATGTTGCGTCGCTTGTACTTGTACGACAGCGCATACACGATCGGGTTGTCGGTGGCCGCCAGGCTGTTGCTGGACACCACCACGCGCGGCGGCTGCG
This sequence comes from Stenotrophomonas sp. TWI1409, assembly GCF_039673015.1. NCBI lineage: Bacteria > Pseudomonadati > Pseudomonadota > Gammaproteobacteria > Lysobacterales > Lysobacteraceae > Stenotrophomonas > Stenotrophomonas sp. TWI1409. The sequence goes on along the minus strand of NZ_JBDJKU010000076.1, from coordinate 12,230 downwards.
GGCGCTTGCGCAGCTCGCGGAACAGCTTCTGCGCCGGCTTGGACAGCACCAGGTACGGCGTCTGCAGGATCACTTCCTTCTGCGCACCGGCAATGAGTGCGTCCAGCTGCGGCTCGGTCACATGCTGGCCGGCCAGCGGGGCGTCGGCCTTCTCGCGGCGGTGCTTGCGCGGCAGGTCGGCGACGTAGCGCACCGAGGCCACCGGCAGCGCGGTATCCACGAAGGAACGGGTGACGAAGTCCATGTCATTGGCTTCAGCGCTGACCCGCTGCACCCGCTCCGGGCGGCGGAACGTGGCGGGCGGCAGCACCGGCACGCCTTCGCGCAGCAGGGTGCGGCCCACGTCATTCAGGCGCTCGGCCGGCACGCTGCGCTTGGCGCGCCAGAACGCATCGAAGTTGGCCGCCATCGCCCGCGCTTCCGGGCCGGCGATCATGACGTCGCGATCGCGGAAGTTGTACTCGCGATCCCAGTCGTAATAGTCGTCCTGGTAGTTGCGGCCGCCGACCACGCCGATCGCATCGTCGATCACCAGCAGCTTGTTGTGCATGCGCTGGTTGAAGCGACGGAAGCAGCACAGCACGCTGCCGGCGTAATCGAAGTAGTTCAGCCGGGCCTTGCCGAAGGTCGGGTTGTAGACCCGCAGCTGGAAGTTCTGGTGGGCGCCGGACAATGCGCCGAGGATCTGCAGGTCGGAGATCGCCGAGAGCTGGTCGATCAGCACCCGCACCTTCACCCCGCGCCGCGACGCGGCCAGCAGTTCGTCGATGACCAGCCGCGCGCTGTCGTCCTTGTCGAAGATGTAGGTCTGCAGGTCGATGCTGCGGGTGGCACTGCGCAGCAGGTTCAGGCGCGCCACCAGGGCGCCCTCCCCCTCGTCCAGCAGGGTGGCGTAGTGGCGCGGCTGCTCCGGGGTGGATTCGGTGAACGCCCGGCCGGCCAGCGCCCGCAGCGGCGAATCCTGTGCGCAGCGGTCGGCGCGCTGACAGTCGACCTGGATCGAGCGCGCCTGCACGGCGATCGCTTCGGCGCGGTCGCGCTCGGCATTGGACAGCGATGCACAACCGCTGCCCAGCAACACGGTTGCCAGCGCCAGTACACGCAGCAGGAGGTTCACGGTTTCGGCGCCTCGCTCAGGCGCGCTCGCAATACGAAGGTCACTCGGTCACTCAAGGCAAGCTGCCAGCTGTCCATTCCATACCGGCCTCGCTGCACGGTACCGCGGCTGACGACGTCGCAATCATAGCCGGGTCGGGCGCAATCCGCCTTCTCGACCTTCAGTGTCTCGGGGTGGCTGATCCCGCGCAGGGTCAGCCGCCCGTTGATGTCGCCCCCGTCTTCCACGGTCTCCGGCCAGTACGGCAGCGAGTCGAACTCGACCACCGGGTGGCGGCCTGCGTCGAAGAACTCCTCGCCGCGCATCCAGCCGGTGTAGCGCGCCTTGCCGGGGATCTCGACCGAGCGCGTGAACATCTTCAGGTGCACCTGGTGGCGGCCGTCGGAGAGGATCTCGATGCGACCCTCGAAGTGCGGGAACAGGCCTTCGATGCGTTGCCCGAAGCGGGTCCGCACCTCGAAACCGATCTGCGAGCGCTGGGTATCCAGGTGCAGGACCCGGTGCGCTTCAGCGACCACCGGCGGCAAGGGCGTTGGCGGTGGCGCGGCAGCCCAGGCCGCGCCGGAAGCCAGCAGCACGGGCAGCAGAAAGCGGCTGCGCCGCGCCAGGCTCATTGGATCACGGCCACCAGAACGCGTTCAGGCTGGCCACGCCCGGCTCGATCGAGGCCTCGCGCGGGAAGCCGAGCACGGCAATGCCGGCCGGCGGCATGCCGCGATAGTCGCTGCTGGTGCCTTCCGTCATCAACGCCACCAGGCGCTCCAGGCCGGGGTTGTGGCCGACGATCAGCACCCGGTCGAGGTCACGGCGGTCGTCCACCAGCGCCGCCAGGGTGCCGGGGGTAGCCTCGTAGATGCGGTCTTCCAGGCGCTTCTCGACATAGCCGATGGTGCCGAGCACGGCTTCCAGGGTCTCCCGGGTGCGCCGCGCCGGTGAGCACAGCACACAGTCCGGCAGCAGGTTGTTCTCCTTCAGCCACTTGCCGGCGGCTTCGGCTTCGGCGAGCCCCACCGGCGACAACGGCCGGTCGAGGTCGGCCTGGCCGGGGGTAGCCGGTTCGGCATGGGCATGGCGCAGCAGGATCAGTTCACGCATCGCGGGTTTCCATGAAGAAGAGGATGCAGCAGAAAGAGTGACGCAGGCATCAAAGCTTCAGCCAGGACAGCAGCGGCTCCCAGTCGGCCTGGTGCTCGCGCACCTGGGCCGAGCGGTAGTCGAACAGGCTGCGGCCCAGGCCGGTCATGACCACATAGCTCTGGCTGTCGCGCAGCTGCGCGACCACCGGGTACGGCCATTCACCCAGCATCTGCAGCGCCTGCTGCGAGGTCTGGGTCCATGGTTTGGTACGGTTGAGCACCAGCCCCACCGGCAGCTTGCGGCTGTGCACGCGCGGGTTCTGGGCCAGGCTGTTGAGGAAGCCGACGATCGCTTCGATGTCCAGCGCCGAGGGCAGCACCGGTACCACCACCGCGTCGGCAGCGTCGAGGAAATGGGGAATATCGTCAGCCAGGGCACCGGCCGGCGCATCGATGATGACGGTGTCGGTGCCGTCGGGCAGCTTCTGCGCCCACTGCTTCTTCCGATACACGTCGATGGGGAGCACCGCGCTTTCCAGCCCGGCACGGCGTTGTGCCCAGCGGGTGCTGGAACCCTGCGGGTCGGCATCGGCAATCACCGTGGCCTTGCCCTGCAATGCCGCGTACGCGGCCAGGTGGGTGGCGACGGTGGTCTTGCCCACCCCGCCCTTGGAACCGGCCACCAGGATCGTCTTCATGCCAGCCTCGCTTCCGGGTACGTGCCCCGAGCGTACACCGGTGATGGTGACGGGAGGTAGCGTCGTGCTGAACCAGCGGCCATCGCCTTTGCTATCGTGGCGCCCCCGAAGGATCGAACCGGCATGAGCGAACTGCAGGATCTGAGCGCGTTGATCCGCGCCAATACCCCACTGATCGTCATCGAGACCCAGGACGAGGGTCGCATCGTCGAGCTGTTCCGGCAGACGCTGATGCACGTCTGGCGGGCCCTGCACCGCTGGTCGATCACCGAGGGCCTGCGCCGGATCGACCTGGACAGCGAAGACCCGCCGGTCGGGCCGCCCGATGCCAGCGCGGCCCTGCAGATGATCCGCCAGGCCCACCAGCGCGGCGTCTACCTGCTGCTCGATTTCCATCCCTACCTGGGCTATGCCAGCCACCAGCGCGCCCTTCGCGACCTGATCCAGCGCCGCCACAGCGAGCCGCATGTGCTGGTGCTGATCGGTGCCAAAGTGGAGCTGCCGGCCGAGCTGGAAGCGCTGGCGGTGCGCTTCAACCCGCGCCTGCCCGATGCCAATGCCCTGCTGAAGATGCTGCGCGAGGAGGCCGACGCCTATGCGCGCGAGCATGGCGGCCGCCGGGTTGAAGTCGACAGCGAGGCGGTGAAGAAAATCCTGAAGAACCTGCAGGGCCTGAGCCTGGTCGATGCCCGGCGCATCGCGCGCCAGCTGATCTACGCCGATGGCGCACTGCGCGACGACGACCTGCCACAGCTGGCGCGGCTGAAGTTCGAGCTGCTCAACCGCAGCGGCCACCTGTTCTTCGAACATGACAGCGCGCGCTTCGGCGATGTGGCCGGTGCCAACCGGCTCAAGCGCTGGATCAACCAACGCCGGGTGGCGTTCATTGCCGGCTCCGCCCCGGCCGGGCTGGACCCGCCGCGCGGCATGCTGCTGCTGGGCGTACAGGGCTGTGGCAAGTCGATGCTGGCCAAGGCCACCGCCGCCGGCTTCGGCGTGCCCCTGCTGCGCCTGGACGTGGGCGCGCTGTACAACAAGTACCACGGCGAGACCGAAGCCAACCTGCGCCAGGCACTGGCCTCGGCCGAACAACTCGCGCCCTGCGTGCTGTGGATGGACGAGATCGAGAAGGGCCTGGCCAGCGGAGGCGAGGACGGCGGCGTGTCACGCCGCGTGCTCGGTTACCTGCTGACCTGGATGGCCGAACGCAAAGCGCCGGTGTTCATCGTCGCCACCGCCAACCAGGTGCACGAGCTGCCCGCCGAGCTGCTGCGCAAGGGCCGCTTCGACGAGATCTTCTTCGTCGATCTGCCCTCGCCCGACGTGCGCGTGGAACTGCTGCGGCTGCACCTGGGCCGGCGCCAGCTCAACGCCGACGACTTCGCACTGCCCGCGCTGGCGGCGGCCGCCAATGGTTTTTCCGGCGCCGAGATCGAGCAGGCGATCGTGGCTGGCCTGTATGCGGCGCATGCCGAGGGCCGGCCGCTGGACACCGAGCTGCTGATGACCGAGATCCGCGCCACCCGACCGCTGTCGGTGCTGATGGCAGAGCAGGTAGAAGCACTGCGTGCGTGGGCGTCGGGGCGGACGGTTTCCGCGGACGACTGAGGGGTTTCCAGCGAACGGCGCAGCCCCTCGTGGCGGCTGGTTGACTGTGAACATCAAAAGCCGCGCTTGGCCGGGCGGGATGGATTCGCGGGGGACGCCGTCAACCCGTCCATGGGGGCTTGGCCGCGGCATCCATGCCGCGGACACCCCCGCGAACCCACCCCGCCCGGCCTCTGACAATTTCCGAGTGCGTCCGCCACGGAAAAGAAAAAAGAAGAGCAGAAGCAAAAGCCGGTTGGCTGGCCGCTTCCTGTAGAGCCGAGCCCACACTCGGCTGCATTTCGATCAGATATCGAATAGTCGATTCCGTTACAGATTCATCCACGCATGGCGTGGATCTACCGTGTCGACCAAGGTCGACACCTACCAACAGCTGCCGGAATCTGTCGAAGGCGGGGCACTGTGGGTTTGCGGGGTGTGAGCCGCATGGATGCGGCGACCAAGCCCCCAGGACGGGTTTACGGCGGCCCCGCAAACCCACAGTGCCCCGCCATCCCGCAGGAAGCCCGCTGTTGCTTCGGCTGTTGCTGTTGCTTCAGCTGTTGCCTCTGCGGGTGCCGGGTGCAACCCGGCCGAACCCCTTCCCTCAGGGCCAGGCAGGTGGTGCGGCCGCCCAGGCCTGCTGCACCTCGGCCAGCGACGCGCGCTCATCCTCACGCCACTGCGGCAGCAGCTGCCCATAGTTGGCCGTGGTACTCCACTGCGTCGGCTCGGTGCGTACCGCAGCCGCATACCACTGCACCGCCTCCTGCTTCTGCCCCATCCGCCACAATGCCAACGCATAGGTCGGTGGCACCCAGGTGGGCTTCGTACGGGCGTTGCTGGCCGATACCAGCCACTGTTCCAGCGCCGCCTCCGGCTTGCCCTGGCGCAGCAGGTCCCAACCGTAGTTCCAGCGCACGCTGCGGCCGCTGCTGCTCTGTGCCGGCGCCTCTTTCATCGCCTCGCCATACAGCTGCTCGGCCAGCTCGCCCCGGCCCTGCGCACCGGCCACCGATGCCAGCTGCACCGTCGCCTCCACCGCGCGGCGGCCGCGCTCACGCAGCTTGACCAGCTGGGCCACCAGCTCATCGCCCTCGCCCTGCACCGCCACCATCGGCGTTGCCGCCAGGTCGTTGTCGAAGTAGAACTCCTGTGGTGCCGGCACGGCCGGCGCGGCCCACGCCGTGGCCACTCCCGAGGCCAGCAGCACGCTGGCCAGGATCTTTCCTGGAACTGACATCCCTTCTCCCCAGGCCGCAACTGCAGCCTCCCTCTCTCTCCCCGATCCTAACCCCAGCACCGCCGCGGGCGCGAGTGCCGGGGCCTCGCGGCCCCGCTGCTACAATTCGCGCCTTTCCCGCCGCGTGCCTGCACGCGGCCGGTGCCAGCCGATCCTACCGGGCCAGCCATGACCAGTACCGCGCAACTCACTTCGCCCTCGTCCGCCGACCTGCTCGACCGTGATTACACGCTCGACCACAAGTACACCCGCAGCGAGGGGCGGATCTATCTGAGTGGCGTGCAGGCGCTGGTGCGGCTGCCGCTGATGCAGCGGCTGCGCGACGCCGCCGAAGGCATCGACAGCGCCGGCTTTGTCAGCGGCTACCGTGGCAGCCCGCTGGGTGGCTTCGACCTGGAGCTGTGGCGCGCGCGCAAGCACCTTGAAGCAGCCAAGGTGAAGTTCACCCCGGGCCTGAACGAGGACCTGGGCGCCACCATGGTGTGGGGCACGCAGCAGACCAACCTGTTCCCCGGCGCCAACGTGCAGGGCGTGTTCGGCATGTGGTACGGCAAGGGCCCGGGCGTGGACCGCTGCGGCGACGTGTTCAAGCACGCCAATGCCGCCGGCACCTCGCGCTACGGTGGCGTGCTGGCACTGGCCGCCGATGACCATGCCTGCCGCAGTTCGACGCTGCCGCACGGCAGCGAGGACGAGTTCGTCAGCGCGATGATGCCGGTGCTGAACCCGGCCGGCGTGCAGGACATCCTCGACATGGGCCTGCTGGGCTGGGCGATGAGCCGCTATACCGGCCGCTGGGTCGGCTTCAAGACCATCGCCGAGACGGTGGAATCGTCGGCGTCGGTGCAGGTCGATCCGATGGCGCGCCGCATCGTGCTGCCGGAAGACTTCGAGATGCCGTCGGGTGGCCTCAACATCCGCTGGCCAGACCCGCCGCTGGACCAGGAAATGCGCCTGCACCGCTATGCGGTGAAGGCCGCACAGGCCTTTGCCCGCGCCAACGGCATCGACAAGGTGGTGATGGATGCGCCGCGCGCGCGGCTGGGCATCGTCACCACCGGCAAGAGCTACCTGGACGTGCTGCAGGCGCTGGAGTACCTGGGCCTGGACGAAGCCGCGTGCGCCGGCATCGGCATCCGCGTGTACAAGGTCGGCATGACCTGGCCGCTGGAACCGCAGGGCATCGCGCGCTTCGCGCAGGGCCTGGAAGACATCATCGTGGTGGAGGAGAAGCGTGCCTTCATCGAGCGCCAGATGAAGGAACAGTTCTTCAACTGGCCGGCCAGCTGGGGCCAGCGCCCGTCCATCGTCGGCAAGTACGATGAAAGCGGCGAATGGATCCTGCCGTCCACCGGTGAGCTGACGCCGGCCACCATCGCCGGCGTGATCGGTCGCCGCATCCAGAAGTTCTTCAACAACGAATCGATCGAGCAGCGCCTGCAGTGGATGCAGGAGAAGGAAGCCGAGCTTGCGTTGCCGCGCGCCAGCTTCCCGCGCGTACCGCACTACTGCTCGGGCTGCCCGCACAACACCTCTACCCAGGTGCCGGAAGGCTCGCGGGCGCTGGCCGGCATCGGTTGCCACTACATGGTGACCTGGATGGACCGCAGCACCGACACCTTCACTCACATGGGCGGCGAAGGCGTGACCTGGGCCGGGCAGGCGCCGTTCACCGACACCCCGCACGTATTCCAGAATCTGGGCGACGGCACCTATTTCCACAGCGGCTCGCTGGCGATCCGCCAGGCGGTCGCCGCCGGCGTCAACATCACCTACAAGATCCTCTACAACGACGCGGTGGCGATGACCGGCGGCCAGCCGGTGGACGGCCCGCTGAGCGTGCCGGACATCGCAAAGCAGATGCGCGCCGAAGGCATCCACACCATCGTGGTGCTGTCGGACAACATCGGCAAGTGGACCGGCCAGCGCGAGCACTTCCCCAGCGACGTCGAGTTCCACGACCGCAGCGAGCTGGATGAGGTGCAGAAGCGCCTGCGCGAGGTGAAGGGGGTTTCGATCCTGATCTACGAACAGACCTGCGCCACCGAGAAGCGCCGCCGCCGCAAGCGCGGCAAGCTGGAAGATCCGCAGAAGCGCGTGCTGATCAATTCGCTGGTCTGCGAAGGCTGCGGTGACTGCGGCAAGAAGAGCTTCTGCGTGTCGGTGCTACCGAAGGAAACCGAGTTCGGGCGCAAGCGCGAGATCGATCAGTCCAACTGCAACAAGGACTATTCCTGCGTGAACGGTTTCTGCCCGAGCTTCGTCACCGTGCACGGTGGCCAGCCGCGCAAGGGCAGCAAGCGCGATGCTTCCACCCTGCTGGACAACCTGCCGGCACCGGCCATCCGCGGCACCCTCGAACAGCCCTGGAACATCCTGATCACCGGCGTCGGCGGTACCGGCGTGGTGACCATCGGCGCGCTGCTGGGCATGGCCGGCCACCTGGAAGGCAAGGGTGCGACCGTGCTCGACCAGACCGGCCTGGCACAGAAGGGCGGCGCGGTGACCACGCACATCCGCATCGCCCGTCGTCCCGAAGACATCCACGCCGTGCGCATCGCCGCCGGTGAGGCTGACCTGGTGGTGGGCTGCGACATGGTGGTGGTCAACGACTACTGGGCCCTGTCGAAGGTGCGTGCCGGCCGTTCGCAGGTGGTGCTGAACACCTACGAAGCGATGCCCGGTACCTTCACCACCCGCCCGGACATGCAGTTCCCCGCCGCCGACATCGTGGCCGGTGTGCGCGTGGCGCTGGGCGGCCAGGAGCCGTTGCTGCTGGATGCCACCCAGCTGGCCACCGCGCTGCTGGGCGATGCGATCGCCGCCAACCTGTTCATTCTCGGCTATGCGTGGCAGCAGGGCCTGGTGCCGCTGTCGTTCGATTCACTGATGCGCGCCATCGAGCTCAACGGCGCCGCCGTGGCGATGAACCAGCAGGCCTTCGCCTGGGGCCGCCTGGCCGTGGTCGACCCGCAGGCCGTGCAGCAGGCCGCCGGCCTGGTGCGCAACCGCCACACCGATACCGAATCCACTCCGGGCCCGCTGCACCCGCTGCCGCCGGGCGAGTGGGAGGGCAACGAATGGGGTGCCACCGCCGCACCGCGCAACACCGGCGACGAACGCGAACTGCGTGGCCTGCCCTCGCACGGTGGCGATGTTGCGTTCCTGCCGCTGGACGACGCCCGCCTGTCGCGCTCGCTGGATGAAATGATCGAGCGCCGCGCCGCGTTCCTGGTCGAGTACCAGGACGCTGCCTACGCCAACCGCTACCGCAGCCTGGTCGAGCGCGTGCGCGCCGCCGAAGCCGACCGCATCGGCGGTTCCACCGCGCTGACCGAGACCGTAGCCCGTTACCTGTTCAAGCTGATGGCCTACAAGGACGAGTACGAAGTGGCCCGCCTGTATACCAGTGGCGACTTCCAGCGCCGCCTGCAGCAGCAGTTCGAGGGCGATTACCAGCTGCGCTTCCACCTGGCACCGCCGCTGTTCGCCAAGAAGGACGAGCAGGGCCGGTTGCTGAAGAAGGAATACGGCCCGTGGATGTTCAAGGCCTTCGGCCTGCTGGCCAAGCTGAAGTTCCTGCGTGGTGGCCGCTTCGACGTGTTCGGACGCACCGAGGAACGCCGCATGGAGCGCAAGCTGATCGGCGATTACGAGGCCACCGTGCAGCTGCTGCTGGACGGCCTGGATGACGACCGTCTGGCGCTGGCGGTGGAGATCGCCAGCGTGCCCGAGCACATCCGCGGCTTCGGCCACGTCAAGGAAGCGCATTTCGAGCAGGCCAAGGCGCGCGAAGCCGCCCTGCTGGCGCAGTGGCGGAACCCAAAGGCGCTGCACATCGTGCAGGTGGCTTGAGCACCGCTGGCGGCGCGAAAGCAACCTATTGATTGCATATTGAGATAGCAATCGATAGGTTGCCTCCAGCGAAGGAAAGGGATAGGTTGCTTGTCGTAATGCAACCTATCCTTTGCGTACACGTTCGCGTACGGCCACTTTCTAGGGGACTGCCGATATGGACAGGCCGCTGCACACGGTGAGGACACCTCAACAACTGGCACCGCTGATGCGTGCGTTCAGGCGCCAGGCGGGCCTGAGCCAGGCGCAGTTGGCGGCACAGCTCGGCATAAGCCGCCAGGCAGTAGGCGCATTGGAGCGCGACCCGGCATCGGCAAGCTTCGAACGGCTGATGCGGGTCTGGGCAGTGCTGGGTCTGGAAGTCAGATTGCAGCAGCGAAGCCCCCCGGAGACAACCTCAACGTTGGAGTGGTGAGCCATGGGTACGCTGCGGGTCTGGATGAATGGTGTCGAGGTCGCGCTCTGGGATGATGTCCGGAGCGGCTCTTCCCGGCTTTCGTACGTCGACTCGTGGATCAGCTCCGCCCAGTCCCGGCCGTTGTCACTCTCACTGCCCCTGCTCCCGGAGGGTGAGAGCCATCGGGGCGATGTCGTCAACAACTACTTCGACAACCTTCTTCCCGACAACGCCGTCATCCGCAACCGGATCCGCGACAGGTTCTCCACGCGCAGCAGCGACACATTCGATCTTCTCGAAGCCATTGGCCGGGATTGCGTCGGCGCAGTGCAACTGCTGCCGCTTTCGCATACACCGGGGGACATCCAGCAGATTACGTGCGAAGCGTTGGACGAATCAGGCGTCGCTGCGATCCTGCGTCAGGTGACGGCAGGGAATCTACCTGGCGCACCCACCAGTGATGATGCGTTCCGCATATCCATCGCCGGTGCGCAGGAGAAGACGGGACTTCTGCTGCATGCTGGCCAGTGGTGCATTCCTACCGGCAGTACCCCATCCACCCATATCTTCAAGCTGCCGCTTGGCATTGTGGGCAACATGCGGGCGGACATGCACCAATCCGTCGAGAACGAATGGCTGTGCATGCAACTGCTTTCCGCCTTTGGAATCCCCGTTGCGAATACGCAGATGGGACGCTTCAAGGACGAACGCGCGCTTATTGTGGAGCGATTCGACCGCCGCCTTTCTGCGGATCGCCGGTGGTGGCTGCGGCTGCCGCAGGAAGACATGTGCCAGGTCTTCGGTCTGCCCGCTGCCAGGAAGTATGAATCCGATGGCGGCCCAGGCATCGTGACCATCATGGATCTGCTTCGACAATCCGAGCATTTCGAGGATCGGGCGACCTTCTTCAAGACGCAGATTCTTTTCTGGATGTTGGCTGCAACCGATGGACATGCCAAGAACTTCAGTGTTTACCTCGAAGCCGGTGGACGCTTCCGCCTGACACCCGTCTACGACGTATTGTCGGTGCATCCCATCCTGGGTAGGGGGCCAAACCAGCTCGACCCGCGGAATGCACAGCTCGCCATGTCCGTCCAGGGCAAGAATCGCCACCGGAAGCTGCACCTTGTGCGACGACGCCATTGGAACGAAACCGCACGCGCCTGTGGTATCGCTGATGGTGCGGAGCCGTGGATCGAAGCGCTGATCGCAGCCGTCGAACCCGCCATCGAGCAGGTCACGCGTCAGCTCCCAAGTGATTTCCCCGTAAACGTGTCCGAACCCATTTTCAACGGGCTGCGCGCTGCGGCGGCACGCCTTTCCAGCATGTCGCCGGACGCCTGATCACCCCAGCCGCCACAGCAGCAACCGGTTGTTGGCCGGCATCGCCACATCACCCAGGCGGGTGAAGCCGTTGTCCGCCGCCAGCGCCTGCACCGCTTCCACATCGCGGATGCCGCTGCGTGGATCACGCGCCTTCAGCCAGGCATCGAACTGCGCGTTGCTGTCGCTGGTGTAGCGGCCGCCGTAGTTGAACGGGCCGTATACCGCCAGCAGCGCACCATGCCGCAGCACCGACGGCAACGCGGCGAACAGCGCCTGCACATGCTCCCAACCCATGATGTGCAACGTGTTGGCACTGAATGCGGCATCGAACGTGCTGCCCTCGGGCAACGACAGGCCCGGCGCCGGGGGTAGTTCCACCTGCAGCGCCACTGGCGGCAGCAGATTGAGCAGCGCGGCCTCCGCACGCCAGGCCTCGATGCCGGGCAGATGGTCCGGATGATCGCTGGGCTGCCAGCGCAGCCACGGCCAGCGTTCGGCGAAGAAGGCCGCGTGCTGGCCGGTTCCACTGCCGATCTCCAGCACCCGATGACGGTCGCCCATCCACGGGTCGAGTGCGGTGGCGATGGGTTCGCGGTTGCGCTCGCAGGCTTCTGAATACGGCTTGCTCGACATCAGGGACGGTGTCCAGGCGGGGTCGGCCCCATTGTGCACGAGGGGGTGTCTGCAGGGCTTGCAGCCCTGCACCCGCAGGAGCCGGAGCAACAGCAACAGCCAAAGCAACTGCCAAAGCAACTGCAACAGCGCGGGCTTCCTGGGGGATGGCGGGGTGGGTCCGGTTGCGGGGGACGCCGTGAATCCATCCATGAAGTGACCCCCGAGACTTGGACGGGGTCAGGCGGCCGATTGGGCCTGCTCCCGGTACTTTATCGGGCTCAGACCTTTCAGTTTCAGTTTGATGCGCTCTTCGTTG
>NZ_JBDJKU010000075.1:0-18546 GCF_039673015.1 Stenotrophomonas sp. TWI1409 | reverse complement strand
CCTTGTGGTGGGGGGCCCGGCGGGGCGGGCGCGCCGGGTTGCCCGGTGGGGTCCCGCCCCCCCCCCCGCCACTACCGCCCACCGCGCCCTGCGCGGCACGTACAACAGCGGGAGCGCCCCATGTCCCTGGCCGAATTCGCCCTCATTGACCGCATCCGCGCCCGTACCCTCGAGCGCGACGACATCCTGCTCGGCATCGGCGACGACGCTGCGCTGCTGCAGCCGCGTGCCAATGAGCAACTGGTGGTCACTGCCGACACGCTCAACAGCGGCGTGCACTTCCCGGTGGAAACCCCGGCCTTCGACATCGGCTGGAAAACCCTGGCGGTCAACCTGTCGGACCTGGCTGCGATGGGCGCGCGCCCGGCGTGGTGCACGCTGGCGTTGTCGCTGCCGGAAGCCTCCGAAGACTGGATCGATGCGTTCGCCGATGGCTTCTTCGCCCTGGCCGATCAGCACGACATTGCGTTGATCGGCGGTGACACCACGCGCGGTCCGTTGTCGCTGTCGGTGACCGCGATGGGCCAGGTGGGACGTGGCCAGGCGCTGCGTCGCGACCGCGCGCAGGCGGGCGATGACATCTGGGTAAGCGGCACGCTCGGCGATGCCGCCGGTGCGCTGCGCCTGTGGCAGCAAGCTGCGCTGAGCATCGCCACCGCCACGCTGCTGGCCGACTACGAAAGCCTGCGCCTGCGTCTGCTGCGGCCGACGCCGCGTGTGACCCTGGGCCTGCGCCTGCGTGCGTTCGCACACGCGGCGGTGGATGTGTCCGATGGCCTGCTGGCCGATCTGGGTCACATCACCACGCGCAGCAACGTGGCCGCACATGTCGATGCCGATTCGTTGCCGATCTCCCACGCGCTGCGTGAGCTGCTCGGCCGCGATGGCGCGCGCGACTGCGCACTGCGCGGTGGCGACGACTACGAACTGTGCTTCACCGCCGCCGCCGACCAGCGCGACGCGCTGCACTACCTGGCGGAATCGCTGGACGTGCCGCTCACCCGCATCGGCCGCATCGCCGAAGGGCAGGGCGTACACGTGGATGGCGAAGCCGCCGACGGTGGATACCAGCACTTCGCGTAGCCGCAGCTGTACTGCTCCGGTGGGTGCCAACCTTGGTTGGCACGAAGGTGTCAGCCACCCGTGCCCGTACGGTAGCGGAGGTGCCTCGGCATTGCTCTGGTAGGTGCCAACCTTGGTTGGCACGAACGTGTCAGCCACCCGCGGCAACACCGTGTCGACCAAGGTCGATACCTACCAACGATGGCTGGTTACACCTGCGGAACCGGTGCGCCGAAACGGTTGTCGCCCGGCGTGCCGGGCAGCAGCAGGAACACCAGCAGCACCAGGCTGACGAACGGCACGAACGCCAGCAACAACCACCAGCCCGAGCGATCGGTATCGTGCAGGCGGCGAATGGTCGCCGCAATGCACGGCAAGGCGAACACCAGCCACATCACCACGCTCAGGCTGGTTGATACCAGGGCCAGACCCTGCGAACCGCTGTAACCGGCATAGAAGCCCAGCACGTACAGCGGGATCGAAACGATCACGATGAACAACTGGAACCACCAGTACTCACTGCGGCTGGCGCGCCCGCTGAACTGCGCATAGCGGATAAGCGGAATCATCATCTTCTTCATGTTGCGTGTTTCATTCATCAAGTAGCGCCGAGCCATTGCCCGGCGTCAATCAGTGAACGACCTTTGCCTGGGCATCGCGCGCGGTGCCGTAGTCATCCAGCCACTGGAATGCCAGGCTCTCCGGAATCGGTGCACCGGCTGGCAGCGGTAGTAGCACCTGTGCACCGGGCGCGATCATGTCCGCCGGTACCCGACTGCCATCGGGCAAGGTCAACGAAGCCAGCGTCACGTGATACGCAGTCGGATTGCTCACCTGCAATGCCCCTGCCGCCATACGCCACTGCAACTGGCCCGGCGCATCGCGCGCCTGGCCCGGCAGACCAGCGGGGCGATGGAACAGCTTCACCCGCGTGCGCACCGCGAACTGCAGCAGGTTCTTGTCGCTGGCATTGGCGGGCTTGGGCGGAATATCCAGCAGGTTGAAGTAGAACACCGACTCGCGATCAGTCGGAAGCGGCGGCTCTGAGGGCCGCGGCGCATAGGTGATCCGGTAGGCCTGTCCCTGCTTGGCCTGCAACAAGCGCGGCTCGGACGGCGTCAACCGGAACGGCGTGCGCACATTCTCCGGCCGCGCATGGCTGTCGCCAGCGTCGATCCAGACCTGCGTCATCGCGGGTTGCTCACCCACGTTGCTGGCCTTGACCGTGACATCGCGGCTTTTGCTGGCGTCGTGCACGATGCGCGTGCCTTGCAGGGTGACCGCGGCCTGCGCCGGCAGCACAAGCGCGGTGGCCAGCAGGGCCGGCAACCACAACGATGGGCGGAGTTTCATGGAATACCTCATGCAGGAGGTGCACGCGCGCATCCGTGCGCGCGTACGCCGGATACCGTTTACTTGTAGAGCACCACGAAGTCGCCGGACGCGTTGGCGGTGCCGGCCGTAGCGTTCTGGGCCGGCGAGGCGTACCACGCGCTGTAATCCAGCTGGCCACTGCCACCGGCGGCGATGGTCACCCACTGGGTCGGGTCATCACCGATCTTCTGGTGGTCGCCCGCTGCGTCATACAGCGCCACGCCCACATTGCTCGCGCCCGAGGCAGCAGTCAGAGCCAGATTGCCGGTGCTGCCGTCAGGCGTGCCACCGAAGCGCACGCCGACTTCCTGCGCCGCACCCGAGCCGGTGCAGTCCAGGGCAATGCTGAAATTCTTCTGGCCGGCACGGGTACCGGCATTGACCGACGCCAGGTCCACCTTGCCCATCGGCACGGTGATGGTGCCACCGGCGGAGCCGACACTGCAGGTGGAGGTCATCAGTTCGCCGGTGATTTCCAGCTGTTCGGCGTGGGCCGCAGGCGCGGCCATGATCGCCAGCGCGGACAGCGCCAGCAGGTTCAGCTTGATCGACATCGAAGTGTTCTCGTTGCGGAATGGGAGGCGCCGGCAGCCGAGGGCCACCGAACGATGCGCAGTGTCGATGTCGTGCAGCCGCATCACCATGCAACTTGTTGCAAACGATTTCCTCTTAGCGCCGAATGCAATTTGTTGTATGGGGTCGGAGGAGGGGGCGAACTATCGTGCATGCCCTTGAAAGCCCCTCAACGCCTAGTTGCGCACGCGCATTTGACGCAGCGCACTGCAGGAGTTCTGCATGAAATTCCCTCTCCCCCGACCGCTGGTGCTTCCCGCACTGCTCCTGTCATGTGCCGTATTCGACACTCAGGCCGCTTGCCGCCTCCTGGGCGGAGATGCGTTCATCGACCACGAGTTCGATGTGGCCTTCGTGCCCGATCTTCATCGCTGGATGGGCACTGTTGATGGAACTTTGAAGTTCGCCTGCGATTTGGCAGGTGAGACATACGGCACCATCGTGCCCAGTCTGTTGGGGCTGTCCTATGTCGGCGACGTCTACAACGAAGCAAATTCGACGATGACAGCGGCGTACGCGATGGGGCCGGAATCCGCATTGCTGATGTTCCGTTTCGAGTCGCGGTCATACATGGAATGCCCCCCAGGCGATGCCTGTCCCATTGAAGAGGGTCAAGCGGGTGGCTACTCCCTGCGCGATGGCCGTGGTGAGCCGCTGGACCGCATGGGCAACGGACGCGAGGGTGAGGTTCTGGTCTGGGTGGATGTCTATTCGCGGGGCGGTCAGATGGAGCCCACGCCCAAGCGTTCGATCGGATCGATGGCAACAACGCAGTCAGGCAACGTGGGACGCCATCATCTGAACATCGGGGTGCGCTTCAAGGCCCAGACCTGCGCGGTCACTCCCCAGTCCGTAACGCTGGATCCGATCGATGCCCGCACGCTGGACCTGCAGCAGACTGCAGGCGAGAAGGCCTTCAACGTCGCGGTCAACTGCGGCGCCAGCGGTCGCCCGCTGGTGCTGGAAATGAATGACGTGCACGACCTGGCCAACACCGGCGATGTTCTGTCTCCCGCACCGGGCACCACCACAACCGGCGTGGCACTGCAGGTCCTGCAGGACGGTACGCCGGTGCGCATGCAGCAGTCCTGGAGCTACGGCACCACCACCGGAACGGTCATGTCCGTGCCGTTCAGCGCCCGCTATCTGCGCACGCCTGCGGAACTTCGCACCGGGAGCATCCTTGGCGAGGTCTCGCTGCTGGCGGACTACTTCTGATGCCTGCGCACGCCTTCCTTTTCCTGTCATCGCGCCGCATCTCGTTTCGCGCCTTCATGCGTCCCCTGTCATGACCACCGTTCGCTCCTGCGCGCGTCCCCGCGCACTCGCCCTCTCCCATCTGCCGTGCGCGATTGCAGGGGTGCTCTCCATCTCGCTTCCGCTTGCAGCCGCTGCCGCTCCGGCCATCGAGTTCAGCGAAGGATTCCTGATCGGCGGGCAGTCCATCGATATGCGCCGCTACGCGCAGGGCAATCCGATCGAGGAAGGCCAGCACCGGGTGGATGTGTGGATCAATGGACAGTTCCACCAGACCCGCGACATCACGTTCAAGGCGGCAGAGGGCCAAGCCCATGCACGCCCCTGCGTGCCTGCAGATCTGCTGGATGCGCTGCAGCTGCGGGAGGATCACCGGCAGGGCCTCCATGCACAGGTGGCCGGCGTCGGCTGTATCGATCTGCCAACCGCCATCGAGGGGGCCACCGCAACCTTCGACGACAGTGCACTGCAGTTGCAGCTGACCGTTCCGCAGGCGATGCAGGCACGGCGTGCGCGTGGCCATGTGCCGGCTGAACAGCGTGACTCCGGAATCACGGCAGGATTCATCAACTACACCGCCAACCACTACCGTAGCACCCATCGCGACAGCAGCTACGTAGGGGTGAGTGCCGGCTTCAACATGGGCGACTGGCGCCTGCGCCATCGCGCTTCGTTCAATCACAGCAGCCAAGGCTCCCGCTATCGAACCATCAGCAGCCATCTGCAGCGCGACCTGCCGGCCTTGAACAGCCAGCTGTTGCTGGGCGAGGGCAATACTGGTGGCGAGCTGTTCGACAGTGTCCCGTTCATGGGGGCTCGTTTGTACACCGACGAACGCATGCTGCCCGACTCGCTGCGTGGCTATGCACCGGCCGTGCGCGGCATCGCCGAGGGCAACGCGGTGGTCAGCATCCGCCAGAACGGCATCGTCATCCATGAAGTCAGCGTTGCGCCCGGGCCGTTCGTCATCGACGATCTGTACTCGACCAACTCCGGTGGCGATCTGGAAGTGGTGGTTACCGAGGCGGACGGGCGCAGCCAGCGGTTCAACGTGAGCTTTTCCGCCGTGCCACAGGCATTGCGCGCAGGTACGTCCAGGTTCAGCGCAAGTGTGGGAACGCTGCGCGATGCCGGAGGCCGTCTGGCCCATCTCCGTTTCGCCGAGGGGACCTACGCGCGCGGTCTCAGCAATCACCTCACCGCGTTGGGGGGTATTCAAATCGCGCAGGGCTATCGCGCGGCGATTGCCGGTGCCGCCGTGAACACGCCTGTGGGTGCCGTCGGCATCGATATCACCCACTCGCAGGCCGAGCTGCCGGGACGCTCCAGCGTTGCCGGCAACAGCCTGCGGCTGAACTACCAGCGCTACGTGGCCAGTACCGGGACCAACGTGGGTCTGGCCGCGTACCGCTACAGTACGCGCGGATTTCTTACCCTGAATGACGTAGCCCGTGCTGCGTCCGACGACTGGGGCTACGCCGGCCGCGCGCGACAGCGCTACCAGGCCAATCTCTCCCAGCGCCTGGGGTCGGCAAGCCAGCTGTTCCTCAATGGCGGACACGTGGCTTTCTGGGATACCGCGCAGCGCCAGACCGATTTCCAGTTCGGCTTCAGCAACACCGTGGGGCGCGCGAACTACGGAATTTCGGTGTTCCGCTACCGGCTGGGCAATGGCCGCCCTGACACACGCTATACCTTCACCTTCGCAGTGCCGCTGGGCCGTAGCGAGAATGCGCCGAGGGCGAGCACCCAGATCAGTCACGCCAGTGCTGGGCAGCAGGTGCAGGCGGGGGTGAGCGGCTACCTGGGCGAGCGGCGCGCGATGAACTACTCGGTATCCAGCACTCAAGGCGAGGGTGGCAACAGCAGCAGTGCCTATCTGGATTACCAGGGGCGCTACGCCAACGTCAACGCCGCCTACAGCCGCGCGACCGGGCACAGCAGCCAGACCCTGAGTGCTTCCGGCGCGTTGGTGGTACACGCAGGCGGCCTGAATATGGGGCCGCCGGCGGGCGAGGGCTTCGCGCTGGTGCATGCACCGGGCGCAGAGGGCGCACAGGTGGGTACGGGTGTGGATATCCGTGTGGCACGCAATGGTTACGCATTGTTGCCGCACGTCAGCCCCTACCGCTGGAACCGCATTGATCTGGATCCTTCGGGCCTGCCGCTGGAGGTGGAAATGCTGCAGACCTCGCAACGTGTTGCACCCACCGCCGGTGGCGTCGTGCGCGTACCGTTCGAAGTACGCCGCGAGCGCACCTTGTTCATCGATGCCACCGATGCATTGGGCCAGCCCTTGCCATTTGCGGCGCGTGTGCAGCGCGAGGACGGCACGCCCGCAGGCGCGGTGGGGCAGGGCGGTGTCATCCAGTTGCGTGGCGCGCAGCCCGAAGGCGCGCTGATCGTTGACCCGGACGGGCCGCAACGCTGCCGCCTGGCCTATCAACTGCCTGACGCGCCCGATGCCTATGGCCTGTCCTGGGCCCACGCCACCTGCCAGCCCTTCGCTGTCTCACCCGAGCTGGCTGGCGCCGGCCCATCCATCCATTGACCTTCTGGAGTACCCGATGAAACGCTTGATGTTCCCCTCATTCACCCTTCTGGCACTGGCATTGCCCATCGGCAGTGCAGCGGCCGCCACGCTCACTATTTCCGGCCGCGTATTGCCCGGCACCTGTACGTTGACGGCACCAGCCATCACGTTGGACAACGTGAAGGCCGATGAGCTGAAAGTGGGCGACAACCTGCTGAAACAGAGTACGTTGAACTTCACCGGCTGCATCGGCGTTGCCAAAGCCACGCTGTCCTTCGATGGAACGGCTGCCGATGGCGACGCGCAGCGTTGGAAGAACACCGCCAGCACCGACCCGGCGCGAGGCGTTTCGGTCGCCCTGTTGGCCGGGGCCACGGGCAACGTCTATCTGAAGAAGGGCGACACCGGCATTGAAGTGCCCGTGACCGGCGCTACCGCCAGCTACACGCTGCGTGCGGGCTATTACCTGCCCACGACCAGTGGCGTCAACGCGGGTGCGGTTCAGACGGCCATTACGGTTACCGCGCTCTACGATTGAGCGGGCTGCGGTTGCGGGTTGTCATACCGCCCGCAACTGCACATCCACATACTCGGCCAGCCCACGGCAGGCCAGCAGCACCCCTTCGCGCGCACCATCGCCCATCTCCTGATCGATTTCACCGTCCACGCGTACGCGTTCGGTGGCGTGCAGCAGTTCCAGCAGGAAACTCAGCCCCGCATTGGCGCGGTCGATGCGCGCCAACGCCACGCGCTGCCCGGGTGTACGGTTGCTGCCGGGCCACGGCTGGCCATCAGCCGCATCGCCCTGGCGGATGTGCTGCAGGCAGGCCTGCAGGGTGATGGTGCCAGCGTTGTTGCCGCTCTGCAGCGCAACGAAGGTGTCTTCCAGCGTGCGTGCCAGGTCATCCGGCAGGCGCGTGGCGACCTCGCCCAGGGTGGCGAACAGGTGCGGGTAGGGAGAAGTGGTCATGGCGGCGTCCTTGTGCAAGCGGCAAGGGGCCACCCTGCTTAACAGCAAGGGTGGCGGACGGTGCGTGGTTCCAATACCGGGTAGCGTCTGCAAAAGCCGGCGGGCACGAGGCCCCCACGCACCGCCCGCCATGGATGCGCGGGCAGAATGCCTGCCGACGTCACCCACAAGGAATGAGCGACGCCGGCAGGCAAGCGTAACGAACAGACACTACTAACGGGATTGGAAGCCCGTGCCACCCGTTATCGGTGGCGCTACATGATTTGCATGAAGCGCCAATGCTGCCAATGAGAATTGTTGGAAAGTTCGAAAGCGTAGGAATTTCGTCGCTGGCAGGCGGCACAGGGAGTTGCCTGCCGAATGCGACATTCCCTGCAGAGTCGAGCCATGCTCGACTCTGCAACTGCGTCGGGCTATGACCGGACCTGAACGATGTCCTTGCCTGTCGCGATCGTCCATTGAATGACTGCGGCAGCGGTGGTGATGCTGTCGGATCGTTCTCCACCCGTTGCCTGCATGTTCCCTCCCGAACGTTCCCACAATGCGGCCATCGATGGCCTGCGCGCATTGGCGGTGCTGGCCGTCGTCGTCTTCCACACCAACGCGACGTGGCTGCCCGGGGGCTTCACCGGGGTAGACCTGTTCTTCGTGGTGTCCGGCTTCGTGATCAGCCAGTCGCTGGCCTTGCGCACCCACGCGTCGCTGGGCGCGATGCTGCTCGACTTCTACCGGCGCCGCGTGCTGCGTCTGTTGCCGGCGCTGCTGGTGATGCTGATGGCGACCTTCGTGCTGTCGGCACTGTTCATCCCCCGCGCGTGGCGCAATGAGCAGTTCGACCAGACCGGTTGGGCCGCGCTGGTCGGCTTCAGCAACATCGTGCTGGCCGGCCAGCAGGACGACTATTTCTCACCCGGTGCTGAACTCAATCCGTTCCTGCATACATGGACGCTGGGCGTGGAAGAGCAGTTCTACCTGGTCTTCCCGTTGCTGTTCTTCGTGTGGCTGCGCGGGCGTGAGCACTGGCCGTGGTCGCGCTGGTTGCTGCCGGTGCTCACCCTGCTGTCCATGGCATGGGCAGGCTGGCAGGCGCAGACGGCACCGGCGGCAGCGTTCTATCTGCTGCCTGCGCGGTTCTGGGAGCTGGCCGCGGGCGCGCTGCTCTACCAGTGGATGCATGCGCGCACGCCGGGCAAGAACGGTGATGCGGTTGCAGTGATCGGTCTGGTGCTGCTGGGTGCAGGCGTGGTGACCGCACCGCAGCTGGCGATGCCGGTTCCGGGCGTGCTGGCCACCGTGGCCGGTACGTTGATGCTGTTGGCGAGCGTGTCGGCACCGGGTACATCGCGCATTGCGCGCGCGCTGGGCTGCGCACCGTTGGCCTACCTGGGCCGGCTGTCCTATTCGCTGTACCTGTGGCATTGGCCACTGCTGGTGCTGCTGCGCTGGACGTATGGCCTGCATGGCGTCGCGCTGTGGCTGTATCCGGTGCTGCTGCTGGCGGTCTCCGCCGTGTCGTATCACTTCATCGAGCGTCCACTGCGGAATGCGGCACCACTGCTGCGCCTGGCGCCGGCCAAGGTGCTGGCGATGGCGCTGCCGCTGGTGGCGCTCTGTGGTGCGGGTGCCTGGGCCGCCGTGGAGTACCACGAGCAGGTCTCGCTGAGCGTCACCCGCAACAGCTATGCATGGCAGGCGCGCCGCTACCCGGCCTGGCGCCCGCTGGAGCCGGTGAGTGCGCCGGCGCTTGAAGGGCGGCGCCTGTTCGTGGCTGGCGATTCGCACGCGGCGGCGTATCGCACCATGACCAGCATGGTCGCGCGGCAGACCGGCATGGAGGTGCACCAGCAGGATCGCGGCGGCTGCAGCTTCGTCAATCTGCTGCGGGCCAGCCCGGCCGACTGCCAGGACTTCATTGAGGACGCGCTGTCGACCATCGAGAGCGAGGCACGTCCTGGTGACATCGTGCTGCTTGCGGCATTGCGCATGCCGGAGCTGCGCGGATTCGACTGGCAACAGCAGGATGCGCAGCAGGTCTATCGTCAATTGCTTGCCGAGCGTACCCCGACCGATGCGCAGGCCGCGCGCGATGAGGCTGATCATGTTCTTGGGCGTTTGCAGACGCTGGGCGTACACGTGGTGATCGACGCACCGCTACCGCTGTTCAAGGCCGGTGCGTACCGCTGTTCGGACTGGTTCAACCGCCACAACCCGGCATGCGCGGGAGGTCTGAGCATGCCGCGCGCTGACCTGGACAGGCTGCGCGCACCGCAGATGGCGCTGCTGGCCGAGCTGGCAGCACGCTATCCATCGCTGACGGTGTGGGACCCGCTGCCGTTGCTGTGCGGGCCAGACACCTGTTCGGCGGTGGAAGACGGTGAACCCCTGTTCTTCGACAATGACCATCTGAGCGGGCACGGTAATCGCGTGCTGTTGCCCAGCTTCCGCCAGACCCTTATCGACAGCGTAGGCAGCGCGCCCCGGTAGCGCCGGGCATGCCCGGCGGCGTTCACACCGGCGGCAGCACCTTGCCCGGGTTGAGAATGCCGTCCGGGTCCAGCGCGGCCTTGATCGCGCGCATCGTCGCCAGCGTTTCCGGGGTAAAGGCCTGCGCCATGAAATCGCGCTTGGCCAGGCCAATGCCGTGTTCGCCCGACAGGGTGCCACCCAGCGCCAGCGTCAGCGCGAAGATCTTTGGCAGCGCGGCATGTGCGCGCGCGTTCTCGTCGGCATCGTCCGGGTGATACAGGATGTTGACGTGTAGGTTGCCGTTGCCGGCATGGCCGAAGGTGACGATGGTCAGCGTGTAGTCGCGCGCCAGTGCCTGCACGCCCGCCACCAGCTCCGGCATGCGCGATACCGGCACCACCACGTCTTCATTGATCTTGCCCGGCGCAACGCTGCGCAGCGCAGGCGACAACGCCTTGCGTGCGGCCCACAGCTGGTCGCGCGCGCGTCCTTCCATCGCCACATCCAGTTCGATCATGCCGTCGCCTTCAGCGGCGCTGGCCAGGGCCTGCAGCAGATAGGGCAGGGTGTCGTGGTCACCATCGGCTTCCACCAGCAGCATTGCACCGGCCTCCGGCACGTCGGCACCGTTCAGCCGCAGCAGCTCGAGGCTACGTGCGTCCATGAACTCCAGGCGGGTGGGTACTACCGGCTGCGACATCAATCGCGATACCGCGGCTGCGGCGGCATCGGCATCGCGGTACAGCACACGCAGGCCGGCCTGGCTGACCGGCAGCGGGGTCAGTTTCAGCGTGGCTTCCACGATCAATGCCAGCGTGCCTTCGCTGCCTACCAGCAGATGGGTGAGGTCGTAGCCGGTGGCGTCCTTGGTGTAGGCGCCGCCGCAGCGGATGACGTCGCCGGTGCCGGTCACCGCCACCAGACCCAGTACGTTGTCGCGGCTGGTGCCGTACTTCACCGCGCGCGGGCCGCCGGCGTTGCAGGCGAGGTTGCCACCGATGCTGCAGATCTCGGCGCTGGAAGGGTCCGGTGCCCAGAACAGGCCATGCGGCGCCAGTGCCTGCTGCAGGGTACCGTTGAGCACGCCCGGTTGCACCACCGCGCAACGGTCACCGGCGCGGATCTCGACGATGCGGTCCATGCGGGTGAACGACAGCACGATACTGCCGGGCAGCGGCACCGCCGCGCCGGTGGTGCCGGTACCAGCGCCACGTGCGACCAAGGCCACGCCATGCGCACGGCAGGCCCGCACCAAAGCCTGCACCTGTTCGATGTCGGCTGGCAGCGCCACCGCCGCCGGGCGCTGGTGGCGCCACGAGTTGTCCTGCGCGTTCGCCTCCAGCGCGCTGTCATCCATGCGCCAGCCCTCCGCGCCCAGCAGGGTGGACAGTTCGGCAACCAGGGCAGCAGGCAGGGCAGGACTCATGACGGATCTCGTGGGGCAACGGGAGCGGGTTGGATCAGTTTCCAGGCAACAACGGCGGTAGCCAGTGGCAGCCACACCCAGCGCAGTTCAGAGAGCAGGGTGGCCACGCCGCGTGCGCTGAAGAACTGCGGCGCGAACGGAGAAACGCGGATGGGTCGCCACGGCGCGAAGAAGCGCTGCTCGCTCCATGGCCAGGCAAGGGCGACGCCGAGGCCGCCGGAGGTCATCGCATCCAGCAGCGGGTGGCTGGCGGCGCAGACGAAGACGAACACCGCCGCTTGTAGGGTCGATGCCACCGTTGGCCCTGCCTTGGTAGGTGTCAACCTTGGTTGGCACGAAACCGCCGACCAAGGTCGGCGACTACCAAAGAACGCCAACACCGCGGCCAATGCCGCCAGCACGCCGGCAAACAGCAACGAATGGCTGGCACCGCGATGGCCGAAGGCATCGGCATAGGGAATGTGCAGTGCAAAGGCCAATACGTCCGCATCGGGCAGCATCGCAGCGATCACACCGGCCGCCAGCAGGCGCGGAGGGATGCGGCCACGGTCAGCGGCGCACCAGAGCGCCAACGGCACAGCGGCATGGGTGATGATCGAAGGCATCAGTCACGCACCGTGGTCGTGCCGGCCAGGCTGCGCTCTGGTAGGTGCCAACCTTGGTTGGCACAGAAGCGCCGACCAAAGTCGGCCTCTACCAGAGCGGACGGTAACCATCAGCAGTCATCCAGCCGGAACGCATCACGCAGCCACCGCAGCTGCGGCGGTTCACCACTGGCTTCAACCACATCGAAACGGCAGGGCGCATTGGCCAGTGCCGGGTTGTCCTGCAGGTACAGCTGCGCGGCATGCGCCAGGCGCCGGCATTTGCGCGCATCCACCGAAGCGGCGCCGCCACCGAAATCGGAGCGCGCGCGATAGCGCACTTCCACGAACACCACGGTGCCGGCGTCGTCCATCACCAGGTCCAGTTCACCGCCGCGATAGCGCACGTTGCGCGCACGCGGCTGCAGTCCGGCCTGTTGCAGATGCAGCTCGGCGGCGGCTTCCACCGCCGAGCCACGTTGGCTGCGCTCAGCGACCACCGACGATCGGCATCGGCCGGCCACCATTGAAGGTGGACCATGCCGGCTGGCGCAGGATGTTGCCGTTGCTGTCCAGGAACAGGGTGCCGGTGGCACCGTCCAGGCCGCCTTCGTTGGACAGCTTGTCCAGGTAGGCGGTGATCTTCCATGCATCGGCACCGAAGGCGAACAGACGGCCAGCGGCGCCGCGAGCGCTGGGCAGCGCGCTGGCCACCTGGCTGGCCGACGGCAGGCCGGACACGCTGCGCACATTCCAGGCTTCGTTCGGGTAGACGATGCCGTCCAGCGCCACGTCTTCTTCCACCTTGCCGCTGCCGACGGTCAGCTGCGAGGTGCCGACGCGGGTCGCGCCACCGGCACCGGCCAACGCCAGCTGCGGCGCCAGCAACCGGGCCTGCGGGGCGCGCACGGCGAGGAACACGGCATCGACCTGACCGGCATTGCGCACCTGCGCGCCGACATCGCCGACGGCTTCGCTGACATTGACCGTGGCCACCACCTGGCCGCCGCGCTGTGCGAAGCGCTGGGCAAAGGCGGCGGCGGAACGGCGGCCGGTGTCGTCGTTGCTGCTGATCACCAGCGCGCGGTTGCGCTCGCGGCCACGCAGGTACTCGGCGGCGACGATGCCGTCGTCTTCCGGTGCCAGCGAGAAACCAGCGCTGCCGGCCGGCGGTGCATCCTTGCCGCGGTTCAGGGCCAGCACCGGTACCTGCAGCTGCTGGCGGCCGTACACGGCGTCCACTTCGTCGCGGCCCAGCGGGCCGACCACGAAGTCGGCACCGGAGGCGACGGCCTTGTCGTAGGCGGCGAGGGCACCGGCCGGGGTGCCGGCGGTGTCGAAGAAGTTGATGTCCGGGCGGCGGCGGCTTTCACCGTAGTAGGCGCTCAACAGGCCATCGCGAACCGGCTGCGCGGCGGTGGCCAGGCGGCCGCTGAGCGGCAGCAGCACGGCCAGCTTGGCCGGCGGCCGGTAACCGTCGCTCATCGCCGGCGGCCGCTTGCTGGTGTCGAACTGAGCCGCGCCATCGCGGTCGAACGGGCGCGGCAGCGGCAGGCCGCGGGCGATCAACGCGCGACCGGCGAAGTTGTACAGCGGGTCGTTGGCCGGCAGGGCGGCGGCACGGCTGCGCAAAGTGGCGTCGTCGAGGGTGCCGAGCAGGCCGGCGATGGCGGCCTGGTTCTCGCTGCGCGCACTGCCGGTCAGGCTGGCATGGGCGCGTGCACGTTCGGTGGCGGCGCCGAAGGCATCGCCGGTGCCCTGCAGGGCCTGGGCGCGGGCCAGCAGCCAGCGGGTGCGCAGGCCGACCGCAACACTGTCGGCATGATCCTTCAGCAGGGCCAGGGCCTGCGCCGGCTGCTTGTCGGCCAGTGCCAGCTCGGCGCCGGTCAGCTGGTAGCGCTGCAGGCTGGCGCCGGACAGCTGGCGCGCGGTGAGCTGGCCCAGCAGGCTGCGCGCGCGCGCACTGTCACCGGCCAGGTGCCAGGCCCAGGCCGCGTCGGCCAGTGCGTTGCTGCGGGCACCGCCGCGCAGGGTGGCGGCCAGGGCTTCCAGCTGCAGCGCGGCGTCGCGCGGCTTGCCCTGTTCGATCAGCGCCAGCGCCTGGCTCTGGGCCGGCGAATCGGGCGTGCTGGTCAGGCTGGTGGTGGCGCAACCGGCCAGCAGCATCAGCGACAGCGACAGGGCGGAGATCCGTGCGGCGGGCTTGTTCATGATCGGGTCCATGCGATGAGGGCAGCGGCCTTGGCCGGGTACACGCTACGATTCTACCCTTGCCCCGTGAGTACCGCTGAAATGAGTGTGCCAACCCTGTACGTCGTCGCCACCCCGATCGGCAACCTGGCCGATCTGAGCCCGCGCGCGCAGGAGGTGCTGCGGTCGGTGGCGGCCATCTGTGCTGAAGACACCCGCCGCAGTGGCCAGCTGCTGTCCCATTTCGGCATCCAGCAGCCGTTGGTGGCCCTGCACGAACACAATGAAGAGGCCCTGGCCCAGCGCCTGGTATCGCGCCTGCAGGCCGGTGAATCGCTGGCGCTGGTCAGTGATGCCGGCACCCCGCTGGTCAGTGACCCCGGTTTCCGCCTGGTGCGTGCTGCGCGCGCGGCGGGCATCAAGGTCAGCCCGATTCCCGGCGCCTGTGCCGCCATCGCTGCGCTGAGCGTGGCCGGCCTGCCCAGCGACCGTTTCAGTTTCGAGGGTTTCCTGCCGGCCAAGGCCAGCGGCCGCCGCGACCGCCTGCAGGCGCTGGCCGGTGAAGTACGCACCATGGTGTTCTACGAATCCTCGCACCGCATCGCCGAATCGCTGGCCGACATGGCGGCGATCTTCGGCGGTGAGCGCCCGGCGGTGCTGGCCCGCGAGCTGACCAAGCTGTTCGAGACCGTGCTTGATGGTGACCTGGCCGGCCTGCTGGCGAAGGTGGAAGCTGACGAGAACCAGCGCAAGGGCGAGTTCGTGGTGATGGTGCAGGGTGCTGGCGACGATGAGGAAGCGCAGCTGGCGCATGGCCGCCGCGTCTACGCCAAGCTGAACGAGCATCTGCCGCCGTCGACCGCGGCCAAGCTGGCTGCCGAGCTGACCGGCGCACCGCGCAAGGCGTTGTACGGGAGTTGATGGATCATGCGGACCAAGGTCCGCACCCACCAGAGCGGAATCCGCACCCACCAGAGCAGCGGAATCGGTAGATCCACGCCATGCGTGGATGAACGGGCCACGCCGGGGTCTGCAACCACCCGGGCGGACCGATAGCGCCAGGCCTTGCGACGTCAGGACTGTACGGGTGTGTCGAGGGTGTCCAGATAGTTGGCAATCTCGGCAATCACCGAAGAGAGGTCCGGCGCGATCAGGCGATTCCTGCGCAGGAAGGCGCGCCACTGGGTCTGCTTCTGGGTATCTGCGGCGAATGACTGAGTCAGTCCGTAGGGCAGGGGCGTTGGCGCCGGGGTCCTTCGTCGATCAAACGTCGCGCCAATGGCCGCAACAAGGTGCGGGCGATCCATGGCGTCTTCGCGGATCAGTGCCAGCAAGTCGAAGAAGTCCTTCATCCTGCTGTTAGCGATGCCCAGTGCCGCTATAGCCTCGAGCTTTTCGGCAAACACGGTTTCGCGTGGATAGACGCGCAGGCAGGCTGGAGGGAATCCCTCCAGAATCACCGGATAGGTGATTTCCGGCGGCGGGGTGATCACCGCGTCGCCAAACCCGACGTCCCACTGCACATGGCAGCGTGCGCGGCCCAGATGTGCGATCAGGCGCATGCGCAGCCCCTCGTACGTGGCTTCTTCACGTATGGCCTCGATGACGATGCTGCCTGGATCGAAGCGCAGGCCGTCGTCCCCGGGCATTCCACAGAGCGAAAGTGCGATATGTAGCAGGCGATCGGGCTCAGCGCTGCCGGATCCCAGGAAATCGGCATCCCGTGTAGGGCGGTGCGGCGCGTCGAACCACACTGCGAACAGCATGGCACCCTTCAGCAGGAACTGGTCGCGGTATCGAGAAGCGGAGAGCCGGTAGAGCAGGCGCTCAACGGCGAACCTGTCCAGCACGAACTGCAAGTCCTCACCCCGCTTGCGTGCGAGATCGAGCAGCCGTTGCCGGATGGAAGCAACGCGGTGGGGAGGTGTTAGAGAGGGGATCAAGCCAGGGCATCGAGGTACGGTCTCATCAGTCTGGCAACGCGGCAGATCCGCGCATACTCCATCAACGCATCCGGCGTGGTTGCACGGCTGTGAAGTGCGTCACGCAGGGCTTCAAGTGCGACATCAAGCCCTACGAGATTGCGGAACTTGAAGCAATCGACGACGGTTTTGGCAGCGTTGCTGACGTATATGAGACGTCCGCCTACGCGACGTTCTTCCAGCCCCGCATTGAGGGTCGTTGCCGACATGCGGACCACACGGAGGGGCGGCCAGTCGATCCGCGGAACGCGGTCGCTGTTGCCGATGGAGACCCAGCGTTCGAATGGTGCTTGGGTGGTCAGGCCATGCAGGCGCAGGGCACTCAGCAGGCATAGACGGGGGTGTGGCAGGCGTTCTGCAATGATCCGCAGTCCATCATCGGTGTCGTCGCTCTTTCTTTCCGCCAACGCGTAGACGCCACGGGACAACCGGATCAGTGCGCCTGCCTCGACCAGGCGGGTCAGTTGGGCGCGGGCGATCCCGGCAGTCACCAGTTCGCGGGCGCGCAGGGTGCCTGCGCGTCGCAATAGCTTTCGTGCCTTGGCCTCGGCGTTTCCCATGACGGCATTGTTCCATAATGTCGGGTGTTTTGAATATCGACTGACAAAAAGGAACATCGTTGGCTGCGGCGAGTGACGAGTGAATGGTGCGGACCAAGGTCCGCACCCACCAGAGCGGAATCCGCACCCACCAGAGCCGCGCGGGTTTCGCCGGCCCTGTCCAGTGAATCGGTAGATCCACGCCATGCGTGGATGGATGAACCGGACGCCGCGATCAGCACGGCAGGAAGGGCGTGCGTAGGCTAGAATGTGCACTGGCGGAGCCGGCCAGACAGTCGCGTCATCCCTTCGGGGGTGCCGAGGAAAGTCCGGGCTCCATAGGGCAAGGTGCCAGGTAACGCCTGGGCGGCGCAAGCCGACGGAAAGTGCAACAGAAAGATACCGCCTACGTCTTCTTCGGAAGGCCGGTAAGGGTGAAATGGTGCGGTAAGAGCGCACCGCGAGTCTGGCAACAGACCGGCACGGCAAACCCCACCTGGAGCAAGACCAAATAGGGATCCTTTGGCGCGGCCCGCGTTGGATCCGGGTAGGTTGCTTGAGCGTTGCGGTGACGTAACGCCTAGAGGAATGACTGTCCACGACAGAACCCGGCTTATCGGCCGGCTCCGCCTCCTTCTTCCATATGCGTGAACCGCGCATCGGTAGTGCCGGCCGCTGGTCGGCAGCGTCACGATGCCTGCAGGGCGGACAGAGTGCCGGCCAGCGGCCGGCACTACCTCGACGCCGCGTGTTCCTCAACCCGGCGTGCGGTACTGCCCGGCGGAGATGAACTGCGAGAAGCGCTCGCACCACACCACGACCGTGGTGTAGTCGTCCACGTTGACGTCATCGGGTACATCGACCAGGAAGCGGTTGAAGGTCTTCACTTCACCGATGCGTTTCGCCTGTGCCTTGATCTTCAGGAAGTCGGCCTTGTTGTCGACGAAGTCGCGGACCAGGTACACCTTGTAATCCGGGCCCGGCCCCATCTTGCCGTCGAAGGCGACCTGGCGCGGGCTGACGCTGACTTTGCCTTCCGCCCAATGCACTGCATCGCTGCCCTTGAGGTCGCGGCGAAAGGTGGTGCGGTAGGGGGCATCAGTCATGGCGGCCTGCACCTGTGCGACCGGCGGGTCATCGGGGGCAATCAGGATCGGCAGGAAGTACACGCCCAGGCCGAAGCCAAGGCCGAGGGTGAGCAGGTGGGTGACGATCAGGATGAGGATGCGGCGCATGGGGCCTCCATGGGGGTTGCGGTCGATCGCGCGGCGGGGTGCCGGGCGCCACCACCCTGGGAGGTCAGGGGCGACATTTATAGACACAGTGCCGATTGCGAAAAGGGCACAGTGGGCGGACTGCGACGCCGGAGCCCCTGTGGCGTGGGCGGATCGCGGTCGCGGTTGGAAGCTGAATGACGTTTCGAGCCCGTTGCGATGACGACTGCCGTCGCGTGGATCGCGACAACGCGATGCCCGGTAGTGCCGGCCGCCGGCCGGCAGCTTCATGGCGCATCCAAAGATACAGAGGTTGCCGGCCCGCGGGCGGGCCGCCCCAGCGGGAAAGGAAATACCCCCCCCGGGCGGCCCCACC